>CALDQK010000472.1 GCA_937911525.1 uncultured bacterium | reverse complement strand
TCCTGTCCTTCCTCGATTCCTGCTTTCCTCCCTTGAGCGCCACGTCTGGACGCCCTCGCCTCACGAGCGTGTGGTCCGAGTTGTGTGGGCTCGTCAGACGGGCACGGACGGGCACGGAGGGGACTCAGGACTCAGGACTCAGCTCTTCGTGAAGCCCCGGTCCAGGTAGTGCGGCGCGCTGTAGAGCTCGTGCAGGGTGGCCTCGAGCCGACGCGCCGCCTGGATCCAGGCGCGCGTGCGGCGGCAGAGGTCCAGCAGGCGCTCGGCGCTGGGCTCGAGGCGGACGAGCGCGGCGCGGTCGCGCAGGCGCAGCAGGTCGCCCGTGAGGTCGATCTCGGTGTGGCGGTGATCGTCCGTCGCGGGGATCAGGGCCGGATCGCGCTGGGCGGCCTCGGCGCGGACCTGGCCGTTGAGGGCGCGCAGCGAGCGGTAGCGGATCTGCAGCTGCGAGAGCTGATCGAGCAGCTCGAGGGATTGCTCCGCGAGGGAGCCTCGCTTGGGCGCGTCCAGCCAGGCCTCGAGGGGCGCGAGCTGATCCCTGAGCTGGGGATAGGTGGCAGTGGACTGGGTCGCGACGGACTGGGTCGCAATGGACTGGGTCGCAATGGACTGGGTCGCAATGGACTGGGTCGCAATGGACTGGGTCATGGTCCCTCCTTCACCTCTTCAGGGGCGCAACTCGGGCGCCAGGGCTTAGTCCTGCGCGCTCGGCGCCCAATGGGAAGGAGCTGTCACCGCTGAGACAACCTTGTCGCGGCGATCTTGGCCGCCCTCAGCGCGGCTTGCGGAACGAGCGCTTGTCGATCCCGTGCTTCTTGAGCTTGCGCAGGAGGGTCCGCGGGCTGATCCCGGCGGCCTCGGCCGTCTCGGCGATCCGGCCGCGATGCTCCTCGAGGACGCGCTCGAGGTAGCGCCGCTCGAAGTCCTCGACCACGGGGTCGAGGTTCTCGCTGAGGGTCTTGCGCGGATCGATCCGCGGGCTCGCGCCGCCGCTCGCCGGGGGGAGCCGGCGCGAGGGGCGCTCGCGCGGGCTGGGCGTGCGGTCGGAGGCCCGACGGCGCTTGGGCTGACGCCCGAAGTCGCGCTCGAGGCTCTTGAAGTGGTGGCCCTCGAGGCGCTGCCCGTGGTGGGTCAGCACCAGCCGCTCGCTCAGGTTCTCGAGCTCGCGCACGTTGCCCGGCCAGTGATAGGCCGTCAGCGCCTCGAGGAAGGCTTCGCTGGCCTTGGGCGGGGCGAGGCCGTAGTGGCGCGAGAGCTTGCGGCGGAAGTAGCCGAAGAGGTGCAGCACGTCCTCGGGGCGCTCGCGCAGGGGCGGGACCTCGAGCCGGACCACGTCGAGGCGAAAGAGCAGATCCTCGCGGAAGAGCCCCTGGCGGACCTGTTCGTCGAGGGGGATCGAGGTCGCCGCGATCACGCGCACGTCGATCGGGATCTCCTCGTGGCCACCGACCGGGCGGACCGCCTCCTCCTGGAGCGCGCGCAGGAAGGAATACTGGCTGTTGAGCGGCAGGTTGCCGATCTCGTCCAGGAAGAGGGTGCCCTCCTCGGCGCTGCGGAAGAGGCCGACCTTGCTGCGGGTCGCGCCCGTGAAGGTGCCCTCCTCGTGCCCGAAGAGCTCCGAGTCGATCAGGCTCTCGGGGATCGAGCCGCAGTTGAGCGGCACGAAGTTGCCGGTCCGGCCGGAGTACTTGTGGATCGCGCGGGCCAGGAGCTCCTTGCCGACGCCGGTCTCGCCGAGGATCAACACCCCCGCCCCGCTGGGCGCGATCTGGACCACGGTCTCGAAGAGCTCCCACATTCGCGCGCTGCGGCTGATCATGCCCTCGAAGCGTGAGGCCCGGCTGCGAGCCTGCTTGAAGCGCTGGAGGTGGGGGAGGAAGGTCTGGCGGTCGATCGTGCGCCCGACGCCGCGCGCGAGGGCCGCGGTCGAGTCCTCGAACACCACGTCGGCCGCGCCTGACTGGAGCAGGTCCCGCACCTCGTCGGCCTCGGCCTGCGGCGCCCACACCAGGACGTCGACCAGGTTGGCCTCGGCGCGGGCCTCCCGGACCATCTCGCACACCCGCGCGGTGTCCGGGGCGCGCAGGACGAGCGCGCGCACGCCTGGCTCGTGGAGCCGGCGCAGGCACACCTCCCACTCCTCGACGACCTTGAGCTCGAGGCCGAGGTCCGTGAAGTCGTCCTCCGCGCCAGCGCAGCCGACCCCCAGGACCGGGTGATCGACCCCCTCGCTGAGGTCGCCCCCTCCTTCAAGATCCGCCTTACGTGGCGGAGTCATCGGTCACTCCTGACGTATCTTTCGGCCACTCGCGTCCGAAGCAGCGAGCCGTGACCAGCAGCTAAGCAGTTACGCCTGGCGTACAAGCTGCGCAGAGGGTGGACGACCGCGGGGCCAGGCCCCGTTGACGACGCAAGCACTGCGTCAGCTCCGTCCCCTAACCCCCATCCTTTCTCGCGACCCCGCCAGCGTCAAGTGGCCCCCTCGCAGTCCTCGAGGTGAGCGCTCGCGCTGTGCCTACGCCCGAGCGGACCTCGCATGCCGACGACCCTCCTGCGCCCCCTCGCCGCTAGCTCCAGCAGCTCCAGCAGCTCCAGCAGCTCCAGCAGCTCCACCCAGGCCCGCCCTCGCCAGAGCCTCGACGTGATCAAGGTCGGCGGCGCCGTCCTGGCCGACCCGGCGCGCCTCGCGGAGCTGGCCGAGCACGTCGCCCGCGCCACGCGATCGTCGCGCGAGGTGATCGTGGTCCACGGCGGCGGCGAGCTGATCGCGCACCTGCACGACCAACTCGGGCTCGAGACCGTCAAGCACGGCGGCCTGCGCGCCACGCCCCCCGAGAGCATGCAGGTCGTCGCCATGGCCCTGCGGGGCGTGCGCAACGTCGCGCTCGTGGCCGAGCTGGTCGAGCAGGGCGTGCCCGCCCTCGGCGTCAGCGGCGCGGACCTCGGCCTGCTGCGCAGCAAGCTGCTCAACGAAGCGCGCCTTGGGCGCGTCGGCGGACCCCCTCGCGTCCGCGCCGGTCAGCTGCGCCAGCTCCTCGACGCGGGCCTCGTGCCGGTCGTCGCCCCGGTCTGCCTCGGCCCCGACGGCGGCCTGCTCAACGTGAACGCGGACACGGTCGCGCACGCGATCGCCTGCGCGCTCGGGGCCAGCTCGCTCGACTTCGTCAGCGACGTGCCCGGCGTGTTCGACGCCGAGGGCGAGGTGATCGAGCGCATCCACGCGGACGAGCTCGCCGGCCTGCTCGAGAGCTCCTCGATCCGCGGCGGCATGATCCCCAAGCTCCAGGCCAGCCACTCCGCCGTCTGCTCGGGCGTGGCCCGGGTGCGGATCGGCACCCTGACCTCCCTCGCGAGCGAGGCGGCCACTCAGATCAGCGGGGGCGACGCGCAGTGATCTCGCTGGCGGCCTGCCTCGTGCGGCCCAACGTCCACATCGGGCCGGCCTATCCCAAGGACGCCCCCGCGATCGCGCGGCTCCTGGCCGCCTCGTCGAACGATTGCGTGCCCCTGAGCGAGGGCGAGCTGCTCGCGCGCCTCGGCGAGTTCGAGGTCGCGCGCTCCCCCGCCGGCCAGGCCCTCGGCTGCGCCGCGGTGGGCGAACGCGCCGACGGCCGCGCCTGGCTGAGCTCGGTGTGCGTCGACCAGCGCTGGCGCGGGACCGGCCTCGGCCGCCAGCTCGTGCAGCGCGCGCTCGAGCGCTCACGCGCCGCCGAGACCGACCTCTACTGCGTCAGCCGCTCGCCGGCCTTCTTCGAGGCCCTCGGCTTCGAGCTCCTCGACGAGCCCGCCCCGACGCTGCGCGTCGCGCGCCCCGCCGGCGGCCCGCCCCGACGAACCCTCGTCCGGCGCTGCCCCTTCCTGGCAGCCCTCGCCTGCTGAACCGACACCCCCTCTCCAGCCTTCCCGCACACCAAGGAGTGCCTGCATGAGTCCGACCGCCACTACGACCGAGCTCGAGATCCGCCCCGCCAGCTGGCGAGACATGGACACGGTCGCCGACTTCCTCCGCTCGACCGCCGATTGGTATCGCCCCTTCGTCGCTGAAGAGGACATGGCGGAGCACGACGTGCCCGACTCCTGGAAGTCCGAGAACTACGAGAAGCGCGACTTCTATATCGGCGAGGCCGAAGACGAGTCGATCGGCACGATCTCGCTCCAGTACTTCGGCGACTTCGCCTACGTCGGCTACGTCTACCTCGACTCGACCCAGTGCGGGAAGGGCTACGGCCAGGAGCTGCTCGAGTTCGCCACGGGCCTGGCCTCCCGCCGCGGCATGAAGGGCGTGGCCCTGATCGCGCACCCCGAGGCCAAGTGGGCGACCCGCGCCTACACCAAGTTCGGCTTCACCCGCGTCGCGACCAGGAAGGAGGAGGTCCTCGCCTTCAACGGCGGCTTCCTGAAGGACTACTACGAAGAGGGCTTCGAGCTCTACATCTACTGGCTGGTCCCCGAGGACCAGCGCTAGGCGGCGGCGCCCGCCCCCCAGCTAGCGGCTGGGGGGCGCCC
>CALDQK010000471.1 GCA_937911525.1 uncultured bacterium | reverse complement strand
GCCAGCCCCCCAGCCAGCCCCCCAGCCGGCCCCCCAGCCGGCCCCCCAGCCGGAGCCGACGCCGCGGGCCACGCCCGAGCCGCTCCCGCCGCTCGAGGCGGCCCCCGAGATCCGGGGCGTGGCCTTCCCGCTGCACAGCCGCGACCCGCGCTACGACTATCGCCCCTCCCTGGCTGAGCTCCCCGAACACGGAATCCAGCAGGTCCTGGTGGTGGTGCACCTGTTCCAGCCCCGCGGCGTCAGCCCCTTCCCCGCGCGTCACCCGCTCAAGACCCCTCGCGACGAGGTCGTGCGGACGGTGATCACGGCGGCCCGCGAGCTGGGCCTCGAGGTCGGGCTGATGCCGATCGTGCTGCTCGAGACCCCCCACAAAGGCGAATGGCGCGGGAACTTGACCCCGCCTGACAAGCAGGGGCGGACCCGCGGCCAGGCCGGCTTCGACGGGCGCCAGGCGGACTGGGCGCGCTGGTTCCGCGGCTACCGCCGCGAGGTGCTGCACTACGCGCGCCTGGCCCAGCGAGCCGGCGCCTCCCTGTTCAGCGTCGGCAGCGAGCTCTCCTCGACCGAGGCCCAGGCCGAGCACTGGACCGCGCTGATCCGCGAGGTCCGCGGGCTCTTCGCCGGCGAGCTGACCTACTCGGCCAACTGGGACCACTACGAGAACGTCCAGGTGTGGCAGCAGCTCGACTACGTCGGGCTCTCGGGCTACTACGAGCTCGTCTCGCGCCAGAACAAGACCCCCACCCTGCGCGAGCTGATCGCGGGCTGGGGGCGCTGGCGCGACAAGATCCTGGCCTGGCACCGCCGGGCGGGCCTGAGCGACCACCCGCTGCTCTTCACCGAGGTCGGCTACGCGAGCATCGACGGCTGCGCGGCCAAGCCCTGGGACTACACCCTCGACACCCGCCTCGACCTCAGCGAGCAGCGCGACTGCTACCGCGCCTTCGCCCACGCCTGGGGCGGCCAGGAGGCGCTGGGCGGGGTGTTCTTCTACGAGTGGTGGGGCCACGGCGGCCGCGCGGACCGCGGCTACACCCCGCGCGGCAAGCCCGCCATGAGCGTGATCCGCGAGTGGTTCCGCGTGGGGTCGGGGCGCTAGGGCTCAGCGCCGCTGGAGGGCGTGAGCCTGCGCAGGGCGCGCGCTCTCGAGGAGCGCGAGGGCCCGCGACCAACGGAGCGGAAGCTCGCTCGCTGGCAACCGGGCCAGGCCCTTCCTTTCCCTCCCACGAGGCCCTCCGCCGGCGCCGCTTCAGCGAGTACTTCGCTCGCCAGGACGGAGCGTGAGGGGGCGCGAGAGGGCCGCGGGGGGACGGGAAGCTTGCGCTTTGTGACAGCCTCCCCCCGCACCGGGGCGGTTATCGTCAGGGGCAGGAGGACGGGTGAGCAGCAAGGCCCAGGCAGGCCAACGGATCGGCGAATACGTGCTCAAGGGGCCGCTCGGAGAGGGCGGCTTCGCTACGGTGTGGCAGGCCAGCCACCACATGTGGCCGGAGCGGCGCGTCGCCGCCAAGCTGCTCAAGGACGCCGACCGCGCGCCCCTCCTCAAGAGCGAGGCCGAGGTCCTCGGCCAGCTCGAGCACGCCGGGATCGTCCAGGCGATCGGGCTCGACCTCCAGCACGACCCGCCCTACCTGCTGCTCGAGCTGCACGAGGGGCGGACCCTGCGCGGCTTGATGCGCGACACCTCGCTCTCGCCGGAGCGGACCCTCGCGATCTTCCGCCAGCTCGTGGACGCCCTCGCCCACGCCCACCGACGCGGCGTCGCCCACGGCGACCTCAAGCCCGAGAACGTGCTGATCGACCACGCCGACACGGTCAAGCTGACCGACTTCGGCCTGGGGACGCAGATCACCAGCGAGGCCTCGCTGATGCTCTCGGGCAAGCTGAACACGGTCGAGGACGACGCCCCGCACCTCGCGGGCACGATCCCCTACATGGCGCCCGAGCAGCGCGAGGGCCAGGCCCCCGACCCGACCTCGGACGTGTTCTCGCTGGGGATCCTGCTGCACGAGATGCTGACGGGCCGTCGCCCGCAGCCCGGCGACGACCCGCGCGAGGGGCTGCGCGACCCGCCCGCCTGGCTGGCCGTGTGGGAGCGCTGCTTCACGCGGCGCGACAAGCGCCTCCGCGACGCGGGCGAGGTCGCGCGCGCGATGGACGCGATCCTCTCGGGCGAGCCGCCGGCGATCCAGGTCCGCGCGCGCGAGGGCTCCTCGACCGAGCACGAGCGGCCCCTGCCCCCCGAGCCGCGCCGGCCCCAGCCGGTGCGGATCGATGCCCGCACCGGGGAGACGCTCGAGCCCGACCGCCAGCGGCTGGTCCTGACCAACCGCGACATCGACACCCACTGGAGCCTGGAGCAGATCGAGCAGGTCGTGGCCCAGGAGGCGGGCGTGCGGATCACCGACCTGCGCCACTCGACCACCCCTGAGGGGACCTTCGACCGGCTCGTGCACTGGGCCGAGAACCACCTCCTCGGCGACGAGCGCGAGCTGCAGCAGGCCCGCGCGATGGTCTGGTTCTTCGCGCACGAGTTCTGCCGAATGCCCGTCCAGGAGCTGGCAGAGCGCTACCAGGTCGAGGCCCGCACGGTCGCGGCCGGGATCCGACTCGTGCAGCGGCGGCGCGTCCCGCACCGCGTGTGGCAAGGGATCGTGCGCCGGCTGGCCGTGCTCCCGCAGCCCCTCGTCCAGGAGGCCGAGGACACCGAGCCCGGCCCCTTGCGGGCGGGCGGCGCTGCGCTGGCCTTGATGGCCGCCGTGACCCTGCTGATCCCCGGCCTGGCCGCCTTGGCGGCGGGCAAGTTCGCGCTGGGGGTCTCGCTCCTGGCGCTGGCCGGCAGCGCCACCTACGGCGGGACCCGCCTGCTCTCGCCGAGCGCGTCGCAAGAGCGCTGGGTCGAGGACCATCTCGATCAGCTCCCGGGCGAGGACCGCCGCGCCAAGCTGGCCCGCCTCGCGGTCAACACGGAGCTGCGCGGGCTGAGCAAGACCGCGCGCCACATGCTTTCGCGCGAGCCCATCGAGGTCAAGGTCCGCGCCAAGGACGAGCCCAAGGTCTCGGTCCAGTCCCGCCCGGCCCGCGCGACCCCCGCCCCGCCCAGCCCCGAGGCCCGCCCCACCCCGCTCGAGCGCGCCCGCGCCCGCCAGGAAGAGGAGGCCGCCCGCCAGGAGGCCGCCCGCCAGGAGGCCGCCCGTCAGGAGGCCGCCCGTCAGGAGGCCGCCCGTCAGGAGGCCG
>CALDQK010000470.1 GCA_937911525.1 uncultured bacterium | reverse complement strand
CGCCTGCGGCGACATGAAATCGCTCGGACAGGCCTGCACGAGCCCTCGACGCTCCTGCACGACCTCCCCCGGCCTGTCCTCCCGATTTCCGTCGAGGCACTTCAGTCCGCCCGGCGTGAGGCGCGACTCGCGCAGGAGCGCGTCGAGCTCACGCCGTGGGTCGTGGACGATCGGCAGCTCGGGCAGCGAGAGCGCCTTGCCGCTTGGGTCTCGGAACACCAGCCCCTCGGCGCTCAGCTCGCTCAGCTCGCCCCGCGCGAAGGCCTCGTCGACGACGGGCAGGTAGGCCAGCTGCCGAGCGACGCGCACGTGGGTGCGAGCGGTCACCAACCAGGCTCAGGCTGGTCTGGAAGGACAACCACTCGGCGCACGACGGCCAGCCCTCCCAGACCTTCGCCGCGTCGAGCAGCCGGAGCAGGGTCAGCCGCTGCTGGAGCGTGACCGTCTCGAGTGACGTGAGGGTCAGGAAGCGCTCTCGGAGCTCGTCCCGCTGCTCTGGCGTGAGCGCATCCGCCTCCTCGCGAACGTGGAGCGGGATTGGAATGTCCTCGCACTTGACTTGCATGACGCCCCTCATGAATCTTGCGAGCGAAACCCAAACCTGCATTGCGGCCCCGACAGCCCCGCGCACGCTCGCCCAAGGGACCTCAAGTCCTTTCGGGTCGGCTTGCTCAAGCAACCGATCACACGGCGGGCCGATCTGAGCCTGGGGGAGCGGACGCGGGCGCGTGCGCTAGCGCGGGCGCGCCGCCCAGGCGGCCTGAGCGTCGAAGCCGAGCTCCGCCAAGCCGGGCAGGATCTCGTGCTCGATCGTGGCGAAGAAGATCGCCGCGTAGTGCTCGTCGCTGAGGGTGCCCAGGTTGGGCTGATCCTCTTCGCCGGGGCCGACGTTGATCTCGCGTCCGACCAGGTCTTCGACCGGGATCCCGCAGGCGGTGCTCCGTTCGAAGGAGCCCAGGGCCTGGGTGAGCTGCGCCTGGAGCCGGGCGCGGGACGCGCCGCTCAGCTCGGGCAGCAGCGCCTCGAGGGCCTCCCAGCCGAAGGTCGCGTGCAGGTGCTCGTCGCGGAGGATCTGGCGCGCGACGGCCTCGGCGAGCGGGTCGCTCGCCTGGAGCGCGATCGCCTCCAGCATGGGCCGCGAGAGGGTCTCGCCCAGGCAGCAGGCGACGAGGAGCGCGCCGGCTGCCCAGGCCAGGAGGGGCTCGCGCTCGTCGCCTGGGGGCGGGTCCTGCCAGGGCGTGGTCGGCGGCGGGAAGCGGCGCGTGTGCTCGCTGGCCTTGGGGTCGCAGGCCAGGGCCATGGCCGCGCAGAGCTCGGCGTGGCGGACCTCGTCGGTGATCAGGCGGGAGAGCCCGCCCAGCAGCGGGAGCGCGACCCGCGCGCTGGCCAGCGCGTGCGTGACCTGGCTGAACTGGTGCACGCTCCCGTACTCGGCGCGGGCGCGCCCAGCCCACTGCACGGCCGCCGCGCGGCGCAGCGCTGCGGGGTAGCGCTCACGCTCGAAGGCGGCGAAGTCGGGCCAAGGGTCGCGCCGGACCTGGGCCCGGTGCATGGCGCCCAGGCTCCCCTGCGCGGGCCCCAGCATGTCGTCCAGCGCAGGGCGTTGGCTCATTCCCCGTCGTCGGCGGCGGCGGGCTCCTCGCGCGGCTCGGGGCCGGGGTTGGTCTTGGCCGGGGGGTCCTCGGGTTGGTCGCCGGTCTTGGCCGGGGGGTCCTCGGGTTGGTCGCCGGTCTTGGCGGGCTCCGCGGGCTCCTCGATCGGCTCGGGTCCCGGATTGACGGTCGTCTTGTGGGCCTCGGTCTCGCTCGGGCAGCCGAGGCTCATGATCGCGGGCGTCGCGAGGGCGCTCGAGACGAGGAAGCGCAGGACGCGCGGCTGACGGGGCTGGGTCATGGGGCTCCTTGGCCGGAGTGGCTCGAGGCGTTGTGGCCGATCCTCCGCGGCTGCGCCAGCGCCCTAGGCACCGAGCGGGACCGCGATGGAGCTCGCCTCGGCGGGGGCGGGCGCGAGGGGCGGCTGCTCGACGGCCTCGAGCAGGTCCTCGCCCTCGCGGAAGAGCCGCGCGGCGTTGAGGACCACGAACAGGTCGCTCGCGCTGTGCAGGACCATGGCCGTGACCGGCCCGATCACGCCCAGCGCCGAGAGGCCCGCGCCGAGCACGATGAACCCGATCGCGACGCCGAGGCTGAGCAGGACGTTGCGGCGCAGGCTGCGCGAGAGGCGCACCAGGAAGGCCACCCGGCTGAGGTCGTCGTTGAGCAGCGCGACGCGCGCGCTCTCGAGGGCCACGTCGCTGCCGGCGGCGCCCATGGCGATCCCCAGGTCGGCCGCGGCCAGCGCGGGCGCGTCGTTGACGCCGTCCCCGACCATGGCCACCCGCGCGCCGCTGGCGCGGATTCGCTCCACGATCTCCAGCTTCTCGGCCGGGAGCACCTCAGCCGCCACGTCGTCGCAGCCGACGCGCGCCGCGACGTCGCGGGCCACCGCCCAGCGGTCGCCGGTCACGAGGGCCACGCCGCGGATCCCGCGCTCGCGCAGCTCGGCGATCGCGGCCGCGGCCTCGGGGCGCGGCTCGTCGGTCAGGGCGAAGGTCGCGGTGGCCTTGCCGTCCACGGCCAGGAAGAGGAGGGAGGCCGCCTCCTCGTGCAGGTCAGCGTCGAACTCGCCGCGGGGGACGTCCTCCTGCTCGAGCAAGGCCGCCCGCCCGAGCACCAGCTCGTGCCCGGCGACTCGGCCCAGGAGCCCCATGCCGGGGACCTCGACCAGGTCCTCGGTCTCGAGGGGCGCGAGCTCGGCCTCCCCGCCGACCGCCACGATCGCGCGCGAGGCCGGGTGGCGCGAGCCGGCCGCCAGGCTGACCGCCAGCAGCACGGCCTGGCCGG
>CALDQK010000469.1 GCA_937911525.1 uncultured bacterium | reverse complement strand
CGGCTCCGTGACGCCCTCGCTGGTCGCCGGGACCTGGCCGCCGAGACCTGGAGGGCCATGGCCGCGCTCGAGCGGGTCGAGCCGCCTCGCGCTCTCAGCAGCCTCTCGGGAGCCGCATGAACTTCAGCACCCTGCGAGATCAGGGTTCGCGGTCACGGGTCGCGGGCCTCCGCAGGGCCGCTGCGCAGGCGCTGGGGAGGTGCGTAGCCTCCCCGACGCCAGCGTTATAGGAAGGGCAAGAGATGGCGGGAGACAAGCCTGGAAAGAGGCGCCCAAGCCTGGGCTGCATTTGGCCATTCGAGGCTCAGGCCAGTTGCTTCGCGAGCCGGGCGGGAGCAGACGCCGCGCGGATCGCTGAAGCGGCGAGTCGCGCGGGGGCGCCGCTGAGCGAGGACGAGATCCGGGTGCTTTGTAGCGAGCCGCCGGCCTCGGCGAGGGCGAAGTGAGCCAGCGGATCGAGATCAGCTACGGAACCTCCTTCACCACCAGCGGGAGCACATGGGGGGACAGCCTTCGCGCTGGCCTGATCGGCGGCTACACGATCAACGAGGACCAGGACGCCTTCAGCGTGTCCTTCCGGCTCGCGGTTGAGGGGGACGACGAGAGCGACGTCAAGACCCGCCACGACACCCTGGTCTCCTACCTGAGCGCCGAGAATCAGCGGATTATCGTCCAGCACGGAAGCGTCGGCGGCGTCAGTCCCCAGCGAACCCACTACTACACCCCGATTCTCGCCGACGTCGACACCGGAGCCGGGATCAAGTGCGCCCAGTTCACGAGGGCGGAGTGGGACCTGATCCCTGAGGCCATGACTCTGCGGACCCGGATCTACCGGATCACGCTCACCGCGACCAAGCCCGCGATCCAGACCGGGAAGATCGGCAAGCGCAGCCAGTCGATCCGCCTAACGGTCGGCGCGGACAACCTCAAAGAGCTCGAGGTCGTGATCGACTTCACCCCCGACGCCGACGGGAGCACGGCCCGCGAGGTCTTCGCCGACGCGACCAACGGCTTCGCGGCGCGGGTCACCGCGATCAAGACCGCCCTGAGCGTCGGTGAGACCGACAACGCCCCGATCCTGACCGAAGAGGACGAGGACAGCCGAACCCTCACGGCCCGAGCGGTCTATCGAGAGGTCCCCTTTCCGCAGAGCGCCTCCCCCGACGGGAGCGACTCCCTCGACGAGTCCACCCTCGTCGATCCAACCTACAGCGTGCGGGCGATCCGCCGCGCGGGCTCGGGCGCGAGCCTCCCCGGCCTCGAGAACGCGCGCCCACCGGCTGACTTCGTGGTGAGCTTCTCCGCTGGCGTCAAGTACGAGGGGAGCCAGCTCGACCTCGACTCCGTGATCGTCGACACGGTCCTGCCCTACGTTGAGTCGACGCTCGCTTCTCGGCTCCAGAAGGACGCCGACGCGGCCGTCATGGGCCACACCCTGACCGTGCAGGACCTGCCCCGCCCGCGCGTCTCCGGCGAGGTCCTCTTCCTCGTGGCCGAGGGGGGTCTGCTCGGGGCCCAGGTGATCGAGGTCGAGCAGCGGCGCAGGGGCGTCGCTTACCAGCCGGTCCTCAACGGCGACGAGTTGGCCGTCGACGAGCACATTGGGCCCGGCCTCCACCTGGCCCAGGTGACGGTCGTCACGGAGGAGCTGGGCCAGCGGACTCGCGGCCTGGAGCGAGCGCTCAGGACGATCCGGGCGAGCTACAAGAAGAAGGGATTCGTGGAGCTCGGAGACGACTCGCGAGTCGAGAGCTCAGTCCGCAACTTCGTGAGCCCCTACGACGCCCTGGCGCGGTTCACCACCACGACCGGGCAGGCGGTCGTTTACTTCCGCAAGGTGAACATTCGCAGCAGCAGGACCTCGACCGGCGGCGCCGGGGTGATCGGGCGAACGAGGACGAGCTAGCTGCGCTTCGTCAGGCCGTCAGCGCGAGTCGCACACCGTGAGAAGGACGAGCTGAAGCCGTTTCGGGCCGTCGTCAAAATGGGGACGGCCGGTGGCGTCAAACCTGGAGCGCCTGCTGGGCTGAGCGTTTGAATCTCCGTGCACTCTTTCAAAGCGCGCGGTGGGGTGGCGGCGAGGGTCGCTCATCGCGAGATACCCGGGCCCGCGACCAGGCCGAGGCCCTTCCCACTGAAGAGGGCGACGCCGACGAGACCGCGATCCTGAGCGACACGGTGCGTTGCTGCAAATGGGGTTAGGACGACTGGCGCTACGCTGTAGAAAAGTCGCTACGAAGTAGCTACTGTGTAGCGACACCGCAACGGTTCGCTACGGGCTACGCTGCTCGCATGGCGGACGAAGAGGAGCTCAGCGTGGTCCTGAATCTGCGCATCACCCCCGAGACTGAGGAGCGCTTGAAGGCGTTCGCAGTCTCCAAGTCCCACGTCGCCCGCACGGCCCTCCAGCTCGGTCTCCAGCTGGTCGAAGGCGACCCGATGCTCTTGCTGAAGAACAAGCAGGCCAAGCGCGGGCGCCCCAAGAAGGGCGCCGACTAGGGCGTCCACCATGCTAGACGCCCTCTCTCAGCCCGCCTAACGAGCGGCTCCCCGCCGCCTAAGCCCGCTACCAGGGCCCTCCCCTAGACCCGTAGACGCGACCTCCGCCGGCCTCGAGCCGGTGAGCGGTCGCGGTATGCCCCCGCCGCCTCCTCGCTGCCCGCTACGGCCGCGAGCCAACCCGAAGTCTGTCCACCCAACCCCCGCCGCGGTCGGCCCCGCTGACCGCCCACGCCAGGAGTCTGCCCATGCCTCGCCTCCACCTCGCCCCCGACCCTCACGGCAGCGCCGATCGCTGGCACCTGGGGGGCGTTCCGCTCCACTGCGGCGATGGCCTCGAGCTCGCCCTCGCTGGCGGGCGCTGGATCCCCTGCCGCTTCGAGCTGCGCTTCACGGGTGCCGACGCGCTGGCGAAGGGCCCTCGCCCGGTCGTTCATCTGCCCCTCCAGGGCGCCGACCCGGGCCTCGACGCCGAGCAGCTCGAGCTGCGGGTGCCCGGTCGCGACGCCGAGCAGGACCTCGAGCAGCGGGTCGCGCGCTGGTCCGACGCGCTCGAGCTCAGCCGGCTCTCGGGCGACGAGCTCGAGGCCCTGCGGCTGGCGGTCGGCCGCGCGCGCCACGCGCAGGGCTGGGGGCCCTGGCCAGGGCACGGCGACCTCGGGGCCGAGTCCCTGCACCTCTGCAAGGCCCCCCAGGTGCAGCGATGAGCCGCACGCGAAGCGCCCTTCTTGAAGCGCTCAGCGCCGAAGACCGCGCCGCGATCGAGCGCGCGCAGGCGCTCCTCAGGGAGAGCCCTTCACGGTCGAGGTCGTGACCCGCGTGCCCCAGCCGCCCTTCGCCGAGCGCGGCGCGCTGGCGGTCGCGCTCCCGACCGTGTCCCTCCCGATCGCCTACCTGACCTGCGAGCTCCACGTGCCCAAGGGCTACGTCTACGACGACTTCGCGGGCAGCCTGCACGAGGTCGAGCGCTTCGACGACCCGATCGTGAGCCGCGCGGCGCTCCTGGCGCGCCTCGCGCCGCCCCAGCCGAGCATTCAGTCGGGCGTCCGACGCCCGCCGACCCAGGCCATGAGCCCCCCGCGGATGGCGCCCCGCCGGCAGGCGGCGCCCCAGGAGCGAATGGACGCCTCGTTCTCGATGGTTCAGCAGGCCGCCAACGCGCCCTTCGCCGAGGCGCCGGCCGAGCTGATGGACATGCTCGAGGAGCAGGCGGTGGGAGACCCCTTCGGCGCAGGCCCCGGCGGAGGCGAGCTGGCCCTGCTCGAGCCCAACGAGAGCGGGCGCCTCCCGATCCGGATCGAGATCCCCGAGCAAGGCGAGCGCTTCCGCTTCGAGCGGATCCTGTGCCTGGGCGAGCCCCTCGAGGTGCGCACGGAGTACGCCCAGGAGAAGCGCTGAGCTGGATTCGACGCGCGGCGGGTAGGCTCGCGGAGTGGACGAGCGGCTGCGAGCGCTGGAGCGGGCCTGGACCCAGAGCCGGGAGGAGGGCGACGAGCTCCGCCTGGTGCGCGAGCGGCTGCGGACGGGGGCGCTGCGCTTGGCGCACCTCGAGGTCGGGGCCTTCCTCGGCTCGCCGGTCGCCCAGGAGCTGACGCCCGTCATTCTCGTCTCGCCCGGGGTCCGCTTCGGTTCGCGGGAGTGGTCGGTCGCTCTCTACCGCCGCTTCGGGCCCCACCTCACCCGGCGCTTCGAGCTCGGCTTGTTGCGCAGCTTCCTCCCCACCTGGAGGCGACTCACCCCCAACGACGACCTCTTCCCCCGGCTCCTCGATCGCATGGGCCGCTACCTGCTCGACCCGACCCAGCGCGCCGCGCTCGCCCAGGTGCTGGACGAGGACCCGAGCGAGGTCGAGGCCGAGCTCAGGCTGAGCCGCTGTCGAGAGCGCCGCTTCAATGGGAACGTCGAGGTCAACGTGGGTGCCTTCCTCCTCCCGCCGACTCAGCAGCACCGCCGGCTCCTGGGCGACCTGATCTGCAACTGCCCCGACCATATCGCCTTGACCCTCGCCCACAGCTACGCCGAGCGGCAGCTGCTCGAGCCTCCCCTGGAGCCAGCGGACTACGGCGGCTCCGCGCTCCTGGAGGCCATGCGGAGCCCGCGCGTCTCCTACCAGCACGACTTCGATCAGGCGCTCGCGCGCGCCACGCAGGAGCTCTTGAACTGGTGCTTGGGCCACGAGGAGCCCTTCGGACCGAAGCGCAAGCTGCTCCTTTCCCCCACGCCGAATCCTGCGCCGAGCCTGGAGGTCTCGCAGGAGCACCTGCTCCAGCTAGAGCGGGCCGCAGAGCAGACGCCGGCGGACCTCGAGACCTTGCGCGAGTTGGTGCGCGCCTCGGAGGCGGCTGGCTGGCGCCATGGCCGCTACACCATGCAGGACTATCGGAAGCTCCTGCGGATCGCGGGGACCCGCGCGGAGGACACAGCCACCGGGCGCACCGTCGCCTCGCTTGGCTTGCGCGCGGTGCCTCTCGCGCTGGACGCGCTGCCGAGCCCCGTCGCCTGCCGCGCGCTGCAGCACCTGGGGGAGCGGGCCCTCGCCGCGGTGCCGCGCTTGGTGGAGCTGCTCTCGCACCCCGAGAGCGAGGTTCGCCGGGACA
Source organism: uncultured bacterium (assembly GCA_937911525.1). GTDB lineage: Bacteria > Planctomycetota > J058 > J058 > J058 > NORP233. The sequence continues at coordinate 1,830 of CALDQK010000469.1, read as the reverse complement.
GCGTGCGCGTGCTCGAGGCGATCGGGCCTTCGCACGCGCTCGAGCCAGTTCGGCGCGCCTTGGGCCAAAGCGAGTACGTGCACGCGCCGCTCTATCTGCTCTTGGCCTTCGGCGAGGACCCGGCCCCGCTCGAGCCCTACCTGCGGCGCGCCTTCGCCAACGGGCGCTACGGCCAGCTCTTGCTCCATCCGCGCGCGGAGGTCCTGGCGCCCGTCGTCGACCTCCTGACCGAGCTCGCGCTCGCGCTCGAGTCGCGGGGCTCCCACCCGCGCGCCGCGATCAAGGCCTTGGCCCGACTGGGGCCAGCCGGGGTGCCCGCGCTGGAGCGGGTCCAGGCCGAAGCAGGCGGCCTCGACGGGCGGCGCGAGCTGGCCGCCCAGCTGCTAGCCAAGCTGCGCAAGGACTAGGCGCGTGGACGAAGCCCAGCGACGGCTGCTGCGCGCCTTCGAGGCCGAGCCGAGCGAGGACCTGGCCCTCGAGCTCATGACCCGCGGCGTGCGCGCCGACGAGCCCGCCTGCGTCGAGGCGGCGGTGGGCTACCTGGCGGACCTCTCGCGCTGGGATCGCCTGGCGCGGCCGACCCGGCGCGAGCTGGGGGCGCTGCTGGAGGCCTTCCACGCGGACCTGCGCTTCGAGCGCCTCGAGCACGTGTTCCTGGGCGAGGTCAGCCACGAGGTGCTCGTGTTCTCGCGCGAGGAGGACGCGGGCTGGTTCGCGGAGCTGCGCGAGCGCGGCGAGCAGGCGGCGGCGGGGCCCGAGCGCACGCGCCTGCAGGCCTCGCTCGCGGTGTGCGTCGTCGGGCGCGGCTGGGACGAGCCCTGGCTGAACGACGAGGGCTGGCGGACCCGCGCCCGCAGCGAGTGGGTCCTCGTCCCCGGCGGCGAGGTCCAGCTCGGCTGGCAGGGGAACCTGGCGCGCGCCTTCCGCCGCTGGTCGCCCGACGCCGAGGAGGAGGCCTTCGACGCCTGGGGCTCGACCCTCAACGCCTCGATCCGCCCCCCGACCCCGGTCGCCCTGCGGCCCTTCCTCTGCGAGCGCCAGCGGCCCTTCCTGCGCGGGGTCCACCTGCTCGGGCCCGAGGACCTCGACGATCCGCCCATCGGCCGCGAGGTGCTGCGCGTGATCGAGGCCAACCTGGCCGCCCGCGGCTGGCGCCTGCCGACCCTCGACGAGTGGGAGCACGCCTGCGCCGCCGGCGGCTCGAGCCTCTTCCGCTGGGGCGACCTCTGGCCGACCTCGCCCCCCGACTCGACCACCTGGGACGGCTACCTGGTCCCCAACGGCTTCGGGCTCTGCTACGGCGACCCCTGGGGCGGGCTAGGCGCCGAGCTGACGGCGAGCCCCGGGGTCCTCAAGGGCGGACCGGCCCGCGCGGGGGCCGAGGACACCTTCGTCTACGGCCAGGAGTGGACGACCGCGATCACGGCCTCGCAGCTGCCCCCCTTGCTCCCCGGCGCGCCCCTGGCCGAGGGCTCCGCGCTGGCCCTGATCCGTCGCGTCCAGGACGTGGTGGAGCGAAGCGCAGAGGCGCCTGCTCCCAGCTAAACCCGGCGTCTTCCCCCGTGGTCGACTGTCGCGTGGGCGCCTGGGGCGGTACCCTCCTGGGTCGAGGAGTGTCTGTATGGCCAACCCCCGCGAGCCGGACGAGGGCGCCCCCAAGCGCCGCGGACCCCAACGCCGCCCCAGCGGCCCGGGTCCGCGCCCGGCCGGGCAGGGGCAGCGCCCCGAGCCGCCGCAGCGTCCTCAGCGCCGTCAGCCGCCGCCCCGGACGGGTCCTCAGCCGCGGCAGTCGGGGCGCCCCGCGCCCCCGCCCCCAGGCACCTCCAAGCC
>CALDQK010000468.1 GCA_937911525.1 uncultured bacterium | reverse complement strand
GCTGCACAAGCTGCAGCCCCGTTGCCAAGCGCCCTCTAGCTCGAAACGCCCAGATCCTGGTGACGCTTCAGGGCTAGGCCGCGCCGTGATCGCCCTCTAGCGCGAGGAGCTCAGGTCTTGGTGACGGATGCGGGCAACCCACGCGGCGCTCACTTCGCGACGCCGAGCTCCTCGCCGAGCGCGGCGTAGCGCGCGCGCGCCTCGGCGTCCCCCTTGGCGGCCTGGGGCGAGATCTTCCACAGGCGACGAGCGGGCTCGACGCCCTGGAGCAGCTGCACCGCGCGCAAGCGCGCCAGGGCCTGCCAGCCGAGCACGGGCTGGGCGTCGTAGGCGCCGCCCATGTATTGGGCAGCGCGCGTCAGGTAGATCCGCGCCAGCTCGGCGACGCCCGCGGGCGCAGGGTCGGTCGCGAACAAGGCGTCGAGCTGGGTCAGCCAACCCACCAGCCGCTCGACCTTGCGCCGCTTGTCGAGGGCCACCATCAGCCGCTCGGCCGCCTTGGCGTCGGCGCGGCCCACCGCGTAGCTGGCGAGCGCGTGCCAGCCCTGCGTGTCCCATGAGCCGGGCGCGAGCGCGATGACCTGCTCGGCGGCGAGGTAGGCCTCCTCTCGCTGCCCCGCGAGCAGCAGGGAGCGGAGCTGGCCCTCGCGCAGCTCGAAGCGCTGCGGCGCCAGCTCGAGCCCGCGCGCGAAGCTCGCGGCCGCCTCGGCGTAGCGCTGGCGAGCGAGGAGCCCCTGCGCCGCGTGCCAGCGCACCGCCAGCACGTCGGGGAAGTCGTCCAGGAGCTCGATCGCGAGCTCCTGGGCGGGCGCATACTCCTCGGGGCCTGGCCTGAGGGTCGTGCGATAGGCACCGAACACAGCCTCGAACAAGCCGAAGAGCCGCCCCCCCTCGGCTTCACGGAGCTCACCCAAGAGCTTGAAGAGTCCAGGGGGCGGGGCGACACGCTTTCCCGAGCGACGCAGCTGGAGCACCGTGCGCAGCTGGTCGAGCAGCTTGGTGGCGGACTCGCGCCGCTCGGGGTCCTCGAGGCAGAGCTCGACCGGAGGAAAGACCGCAAAGGGCTCGACCGAGATGGCGCGGGTCTTCTTCTTCAGCCGCTGAAAGCCGACCTGGACCGGACGGGACTCGCCTGGGGCGAGGGTCAGGCGATAGGTCCCGACCTGCAGGGGCTGGTAGGAGGACGGCGAGCGGACGATCTGAGCGGGCGTCGCCCAGCCCGCCTCGCAGCGCACGCGACGCAAGGCGCCCCCGCCTTCGATCTCGACCTCCGCGCCCGGCGGGCCCGAGAGCGAGAACAGGAGCGACGCGTCCCCCGCGCGGGCCTGGACCAGGAGCTCGCCCTCGGAGTCCAGCGTCCCGAGCAGCTCACCCTCGGGCGGCGCGACCGCCGCGGGCGCCAGCTGCGCCCTGGGCGCGGGCGAGGCAGCTCCTGCCACCCTCGGCGAGGCGCCTGCGCCGGGGGCCGCGCTCTCGGCGCCGCGCTCCTCGCCCAGCGCCACGACCACCGCCAGCAGCGGGACCAGGAGGCCCAGCGCCCCGAGCGCCAGGGGCCAGCGCGTAGGTCGGCGCGCCGCGGCGTAGGCCTGGACCCCCGAGGCGCCCTCGCGCAGGTAGCCCTCGAGGTCGGCGGCCAGGGCCTCCATGCTGGCGTAGCGCTCGGCGGGCTGCTTGGCCAGGCAGCGGAGCACGATCGCGTCCAGGGCGGGGTCGATCTCGGCGCGGTGGGCCGAGGGCGGCGCGGGCTCGAGGTTGGCGACCGAGAGCAAGAGCTGGATCGGCGGGAGATCGGCGAAGGGGGGCCGCTCGGTGAGCAGGTCGTAGAGCGTGGCCCCCAGGCTGTAGATATCCGCCCCCGGACCGATCGAGCGCACCTCGCCGCGGGCCTGCTCGGGCGACATGTAGGCCGGCGTCCCCAGGAGCTGGCCGGTCTGGGAGAGCTGCTGGGATTGATCCACGACGCGGGCCAGGCCGAAGTCGGTGATCACGATCCGGCCCTCGGGGGTCCGCAGCAGGTTGGCCGGCTTGATATCCCGGTGCAGGACCTGCTGCTGGTGCGCGTAGCCGAGCGCGCGCGCCGCCTGGAGCGTGATCTCCACGGCCTCGCGCAGGGGCAGGACGCGGCGCTCGGCGAGGTAGGCGTCGAGGGCCCCGCCCGGGACCAGGCCCATGACGCAGTAGAGGTGCCCCTCCGGGTCGGTCCCGAGGGCGTGGATCTTGACGATCCCCTCGTGGTCGAGTCGGGCCACGGCCTCGCCCTCGACCCGGAAGCGCTCGTCGCTGCTGCCGAGGTGCACCTTGAGCGCGACCTCCCGTCCGGCGGGGTCCCGGGCCACGTAGACGGCGCCCATGCCCCCGCGCCCGAGCAGGCGCAGGACCTCGTAGCCGTCGACCCGCTCACCGGGCTGAGGCAGGCGGGGGCCTCGACCCCTGGAGGCCGCCTGGGCGGGCGCGCTGCTCTCGACCACGGCCCCGGCCGCGCCCGGGGCCAGCGTCCCCTCGGGATCGGACGCCGCCGGGGCAGTCTCCGGAGCGGAGGGGAAGTCGGCGTAGGCCGCGCGCAGGACGCCGAGCTGCTCGGGGGGCAAGCGCGCGCCCAGCGTGGCCAGCCGCTGTCCCGCGGGCGCGCTGGCGAGCACCCGCTCGGCCTGGGTGTGGTCGAGGAAGCCGCGAGCTACCGCAACGCGGAGCACGTGGTTCTCGCGCGCCTCCAAGCTCGGGTCGCTGGCCATGCCGGAAAGATACCGGCCCGAGCCGGCCTGGGTGGAGGCCGCGCGCTCCAGCCGCCGGCGTAGACTCTGGGCCTGGAGGAGCCGTGCCCTGGTCCTGTCCCAGCTGTGAAGCCGAGGCCAACGACCGCCTCAGCGTGTGCCCCGAGTGCGGCTACGCCAAGTCCGCCTGGACGGTAGTCGCCGATATCACCCGCGCCTTCGCGATCTCGCGCAAGCACTTCGACCTGCTGCGGGGCACGATCCAGCGCCCGCTCGCGCCCGACGACCCCGCCCTGGGCGCGCTCGAGCTCGTCCAGGCGACCTATGTGCCGGTGATCCCCAAGGCCAAGGCCCAGGCGATCGCCGACGCGGGCCAGGTCCCGCCGCCGGCCAAGGTGCTCTTCGTGGCCTTCAAGGCCAAGCGCCCCGAGCAGGTCGACGTCGAGGTCCTCTACGAGGCCCAGGCCAGCGACGCGCTGCAGGTCGAGGTGCCCTATCCCGACCCGCCGCCCGAGGGCGGCGTGGTCCACGCCAAGCTGCTCTGCGTGTTCGGCCCCGAGGAGCTCGCCCCCGACCTCTTCGAGGGCCTGACCCTGATCGACGTCAGCGAGGAGGGCGGCGCTGGCTTCGCCAACGAGCTGGAGCTCTCCGCCTTGCGTCAGGACCCCCGCTCGCTCCCGACCCGCTACGCGCGCCGGCGCTTCCGCTTCTCGTTCTAGGAGGACCCGTGAGCTGGGACCTGTCTCGCTACACCCAGGGGGCCCTTTACGAGCACGTGCGCAAGGCGACGCTCCGGGCGCAGGCGACCTACGCGGGGACGATCGACGCGATCCTGGCGCGCCAGGCGCGCGGGGGCGACAGCTCCAGCGACAGCGAGGGAGGGGACTCGGGGGTCGCGACCCGCGAGAGCTTCGACTTCCAGGAGCAGCCGGGCCGGGTCAACCTGCTCGGCGTGCGGGGACTGGACCCCAACCAGCTGCACCCGATCGCCAAGCCCCGCGAGCTGGAGTGGGACGACACCATGTTCGTGGCCTACCGCGACGCGACCAGCGGCCGGCCCTGCGCGCGCGCCTTCGAGCTGAACACGGAGCGCAACTTCGGGCCCCTGGCGGCGGACCATCCCGACGGCCCGAAGGACGGCGGGAAGTCCCACCTGGTCGAGGGCTTCCACCGCTACAAGTTCGGGAGCCACATCGAGGCCACTCGGCTGGCGCTCGAGCCCTATCCGCGCGTGCGGACCTTCACCTGCGACGAGTACCCGAACGGGGCCGCGCCCAAGGAGCTCGACGTCGAGGGCCCTCCGACCTGGAACCAGAACATCAACATCCACAACGGCGGCACCGCCTCGACGCCCCGCGGCTGGAGCGACGGCTGCCAGACCATGCGCGGGAATCACCCCGCGGTCGGCGGAGAGGGCTTCCCCGAGTTCATTCACCTCGTCCAGTCCGACAGCTCGATCGAAGGCGCCGGCGGCTCCAGGGTGCTCTCCTACCCGCTCGTGCGCGGCGACGACCTCGAGCCCTTCGGGGGCGCCCTGCGCTGGCAGGCCCCCCGCGACCCCGTCGCGCTGAGCGAGCTCGAGACCCACTACGCCAACAACGAGGGCGGCGTCGGCGGCTACTACCCTGTCGGCTGGAACCGCGTGTGGCACGGCGGGATCCACCTCCACGGCGCGGGCGACGTGCTCGCGGTCGCCGAGGGCGAGGTCGTCGCGGCTCGCCTGCACAGCGGCGCCGACCCCACCCCCGTCGACGGGGGTCAGACCAGCCGCTGCTTCCTGCTGATCCGCCACCAGCTCCAGCTCGAGATCCAGGGGAACCAGAGCTACAGCCCCTACGTGTGGTCGCTCTACTACCACCTCCAGCCGCTGGAGGACGACGAGTCCGGCGGGCTCGACGAGCCCGACTGGGTCACCAAGCTGGACGAGCTCGAGCCCGATCAGCGCGCGCGCCTGGCGGCGGGCGAGGTGATCGAGCCGGGGATCTTCGTCGGCTGCGGCGAGGTGATCGGCCAGAGCGGCCTGCTGAGCGGCGCCCCGACGCTCCACTTCGAGATCATGAGCGAGGAGCCCCTCGACCTCGAGGTGTTCCAGCGCGCGCCCTTCGAGCTCTTCACGTCCGACACCGACGGCGACGGCTTCGCCGACGACCTCGAGCTCCTGCGCCGCCTCGACAAGCGAGCGGTCAGCGAGGAGGAGGACTGGCCCTGGCCCTGGGGCAGCGAGTCCGAGGAGGAAGACGACGAGGGGCTGCCCGTGATCAGCGAGGAGGAGGCCCGCGAGGCGGCGCGCGAGGCGCGGGGCTTCGTGGTCCAGCACCAGTCGGAGTGGTCGGCCAGCGACTGGTCCAAGCTGCGCGAGCACCCCTGGGAGCTCGACGACGCGGAGTACGACGCGGCCCTCGAGGAGATCGAGCGGCTCCAGTTCGCGAGCGGGCTCGGGCCCAAGGCGCCCCAGACGAGCCGGATCACCTCCTACCACCCGCTGCGCTTCCTGCAGGCGATCCAGGACGAGATCGACGCGCAGAGCCCCCTCGGCGAGGAGTGCACTCCCCTGCCCGAGCGCGAGGACGCCAGCGCCGTCGAGCCCAACGAGCCCAGCGAGCCCAGCGGGGAGCGCCCGCTGCTCTCGCGCGGGTCGCAGGGCGAGTGGGTGGTCTTCCTCCAGGAGCAGCTGAACCGCCACGGCCACGGGCTGGACCCCGACGGGATCTTCGGCGGCCTGACCGACGCCGCGGTCCGCAGCTTCCAGGAGCGCAACGGCTGCAGCGTGGACGGGATCGTCGGCAATCAGACCTGGACCGCCCTCGACGGCCAGAGCGCGAGCATCAGCTGAGCGCGGCGGGCTGAGCTACTCGCCCTCGATGTCCTGACGCAGAGCCTGCCAGCGCGCGTAGATCAGCGGAGCCGCGGTCTCTCGCACGGACCACAGCTTGCGCGCCGCGGCGCGCCCCTCGCAGTGCAGGGTCGCGCGGCACACGACCAGGCGATTCCAGGGGCGCGTTCCCTTGCCACCCAGGCTCTCGCTGGCCTCGAGCGCGGGCTGCGCGTCGAGGAAGGCGCGGGCCAGGGCGCGGGCAGCGTCGTGCTTGCCGGCCCTCGCCAGCCCGCGCAGCGCGCCCTCGATCACGGCCAGGGCCGGCCGCAGCCGCCGCGAGCCGAGGGTGGTGAGCATGGCGCAGCAGCGCTCGGCCTCAGCGGCGTCGCCGCGCTGGGTCGCGATCAGGAAGGCCAGCTGCGCCTTCCAGTTGTAGGGGCACATGGCGACCAGCTGCCGCGCCTCTCGTTCGAACTCCTCGATCTCGCCCGCCTGGGCCAGGGTGGTCAGCAGCCACTCGCGCGGCCCCGGCAGCTCAGGCTTCAGCTCGCGGCAGCGGCGGAAGTGCAGGCTGGCCGCGCGCGGCTCGGTCTCGCTAATGGCCTCCGCGGCATACCAGCGCACGGCGAAGCAGTCGGGGTTGGCCGAGACCAGCTCGAGGGCGACCCGCTGGGGCGAGCTCTCGGGCGCCTGGTCGAGGAACACGTAGCCGCCGAGGACCGCCAGCAGCAGCTTGGCCGGCGGCAGCCCGTCGGTGCGCGCCAGGTCGCGCAGCCGCTGGTAGAGCCGGCTCCCGAGCAGCTGCCCGCGTCGGCTGCCGAACTCCTTGCGCCGCCGCGCGAAGGTCTCGAGGACCTCGCGGGCGCGCGCCAGCGCCTCCTCGCCGCGGAAGCACTCCTCGAGCTCGGGCACGCACCACGCCTCCCGCCGCGGGAGGGGCGCCTTGGTCTCGTTGTCCCAAGTGCCGAGGCGGACCTCGACGGGTCCAGCGGCCTGGGGGTCGACCTTCAGCTCGTAGTCCCCGTCGCTCAGGGGCCGGAGCTGGGCCTTGCGGACCAGCAGCAAGGGTAGCTCCCAGTCCGCCTCGCAGCGGAGCCGGCGCTCGTGGCCGCCTCCGACGACCCGAACCTCCGTCTCGGCCGGCCCGCGCAGGCCGAGGCGCACGCCGCCGAGGTCCGGCCCGACGCGGAAGGTCGCGCTCGCGCCGGGCGGGACCTCGAGCGGCGCGTCCGGCCTCAGGGTCAGGCGGACCTCCGCCTCGCCGGGGGTCGCCTCGGGCAAGGGCGAAGCGGCCCCGCTGCTGGCAGGCTCGTCACGCGCGAGGAGCTCGAGGATCGCGAAGGGCGCCGCAGCGGCCAGCAGCCCCAGCGCCGCGACCCCGAGCACCGTCCGGCGCGAGC
>CALDQK010000467.1 GCA_937911525.1 uncultured bacterium | reverse complement strand
AGAAGGACGAGAGAAGAGTCACCTCCCAGCGACACCTCATGCGCAGGACCGCCTAGCGCAGTGCGCTATCTAGCTGAGTGTGCACATGCATACTTGAGCGCAAGCGCTGTGGCTTCGGCCTTGGGACGAATCGGCTACCGAAGGAGCTTGAAGAGCGACCAGCGAGGACAAGCGTGCAACCTGTGTGCTGGTGCAGTGGCTAGGGCAAAGGAGCGCAACGTTGGCTGGGAGCGGGATCAGCATCGCCTGGGCGCGCCAATCCCTGGAGGGCCGTCCGAACGAACCGAAGTCGCGCTCCCCACGACGAGGTCATCTGGAGCGGCATTGCTGAGAGATAAGCGCTTACGCATCTAGAGGCGAGAAAACTCCGAATCTCCGATCCGCAAAGGGAGGCCCTACCAAGGAAGCAGCAACAGGGAGGATCTCCATGACGGCTGCGACCAATGACCAAAGGCACCCCACTACTCGCCTCAACAAGCCTCGCAAGTTCTCGATCAGCAAACGCCAGCGGCCGGGAGACCTGGCTCGCGAACTTGTCGCTCGGGCAAACAAGCGCTCGCGGCTTGTTCCGGTGCAAATGTCGTTGCCCGGAGAGCGCCTCTTGCAGGTCCGAATCCTGATCGACCCCACCCTTCGCAGCCAGGCTGAACTTGGCTACGAAGAGCGCGAGGTCCTGCGTTTCCTCGCGGCGCTCCACGCCGAGGCGCGCTTGGCTCAGGAAGCGAGGGGGGCTTCATTGAGGCTCGTCATGTTCGTCGAACCCCGGCACGAACTCGGCCAAGACGCTCTCCTCTCCCGAGTCGAAGCCGTGGCACGCGACAGCAGTGTGATCGCTTGCGTCCAGCGTGCGCGCTCGAACTCGATCGAGGGCGAGGTGAACGCGTTTCGCAAGACCCTGGAAGTGCTGGAACGAGTCGAGAGGGAACACCCACGCGACCGTGTCATGGTCGTACGGGTCAGCAGGAACCTCCAATTGGCGCTGTCGGGCGTCGTTGCCCAAGGCCTCCGGCGCAGAGGCTTCTCTGCTCTGACTCTCTTGGCTCCCTTCGCATAGGCCCGAGCGGTTGCTGCCCATTGGCAGGCCCCGCATACTCCCAACAAGGTAGCCATGACAGCCAAGCACAACTCGTATTACTCACCTTTCATAGAGACGCCCTGGACTGCCTTCTTGGCCGGAATCCACCGCGATACCGATGCCCTCGGCCAGCTGATCGTGGCCTACTGGCAGCCTGTCTACGCGTTCCTACGGCGACGAGGCTTCTCGCGTCCAGATGCTGAGGACCTGGTCCAAGCCTTCTTCGCGCGAGTGATTGAGCAGACGGAGCTCCTGAAGCGGGCAGACCCGGGCAAGGGGCGCTTCCGGACGTTCCTGCTGACCCTGCTTAAGCGCTACGTGCGCGACGAACGAGCCCTACGCCAGGGGCGTTTCGAGCGCGAGCTCGTCGAGTGGAACGCCCTCTGGGAGTCCGCTTCTGGGGCACATGAACCGGTGGCTGCCAGCCAGGAGACCCCCGAAGAGTGCTTCATGAGGGCGTATGCGCAGGGTGTCCTAGAGCGCGCCTGGGGACGATTTCAGCAGCGCGCGACCCAAGCAGGCCACCCGGAGTGGGCGAAAGCGCTTCAGCGGCGGCAGGAGATCTCGGGACGCCCCAGCTACGAGCAACTGGGCGCCGCCTTAGGCTTGAGCAAGGGAGGTTTCAAGAACGCCCTCGCCAGGGGGAAGGCCCTCTACAAGCGGACGCTCCTGGAGGAAGTCCGAAACACGCTGGGCTCTTCGCTGAACGCGGAAGAGGAAGTTCGTGAGCTTCTACGCTATGCATGAGAGACGCCAATGACTGGACGAGTAACCCTTGCCGTGACCTCTGGTCCTCTGAAGGGGAGGGTATTCACATACGAGAGCCCAAGCACGCTGACCTTCGGCAGAGCTCCCGAGTGTGGATCGGCACGCTTGCCGCAGGACGATACCAGCGTGTCGCGCAGGCACTTCCTGCTGAAGATATCCCCGCCCCGGTTGGAGCTGCGGGACCTCCACAGTCGGAATGGGACCTACGTCAACGGGGAGAAGCTAGGTGGGCGAGAGAAGGGCGAGAGCGCCGAGGAGGCGGCCCTGCGGACGACGGCAGAAAGACCGCTCTCCAGTGGAGACGTGATTCGAGCGGGTAAGACCAGGATCCAGGTCAAGACCGAGCTGCTCTGCACCGCCTGTGGCACGGTCCTAGACGGAGGCGTCTCTCCCCCCAGCGAATTCTGTGCATCGTGCCAGCGGCATCAGAAGACACTGCCACTCGGCGCGTACGCGACGTGTGCCATTTGCGGAGCCCAGGAGCCTCGCATTGGAGAAGGGGGAGCCACGATCTGCTCCCAGTGCCTAGTCAGCAGTGGAGCGCTATCCGACGAGTTGGTCGCCCAGGCCGTCTCCCGGACGGAGGCGCTGAAGATCGAAGGCTACGAGCTCGGCGGCGAGCTTGGCAGGGGCGGCATGGGGGCGGTGTTCAAGGCGCGCCGCGTGCGCGACGACACGCCGGCCGCGGTCAAGTTCATGCTTCCTAGGGTGGCCCACAGCCCTGAGGCCCGCGACCTCTTTCTGCGCGAGGTTCGCGTGACCCGCAAGCTGGCCGGTCACCAACACTGCGTCGGCTTCTACGAGGAGGGGACCTTGGGGAGCGTGGTCTATTTGGTGATGGAGTTTTGCCCAGGGGGAAGCGTCGATCAGCTGATGACACGATGTGGGGGTCGAGTGCCGGCAGCCCAGGCCGTTTCCTTGGTCCTTCAGGCGTTGGACGGCCTCGCCTTCTTTCACGAGCGCGGCCTGGTCCATAGGGATCTCAAGCCTCAGAACATCTTGCTCACTAAGGAGGAGGGCGGGCAGGCCAAGATCGCCGACTTCGGCCTGGCGAAGGAGTTTGAGGACGCAGGGCTAACGAGCGACCTAACCGCGACGGGGACCGTGGCGGGGACCCCCTACTTCATGCCCCGTGAGCAGGTCCTCAACTTCAAATACGTCAAGCCGGTCTCAGACGTATGGAGCATGGGGGCGACGCTCTATCACATGCTCACGGGCCGCTTCCCGCGAGAGTTCCCACGGGGGCGCCGCACCGACCCTTTCGACGTCATCCTCGAGACGCAGGTCACTCCGATCTCGAAGCACCTACCCCAGCTTCCCAGCCGTTTGGCCAGGGTCGTAGACAAAGCCCTTTCGGACTCCCTGGATCGGCGCTACCCAGACGCGGCGTCGTTCAAGGCGGCGCTCTCCAAGTGTTTGCGGGCTCGTGAGTAGGAGGACGGGATACCTCAGGCTGCTCGCCGCTCTCTCCGCCGCAGACGGTCGCGTGGACGATTCCGAAGTCGCCCTGATTCGTGCCTACGCCGAGCACTGGCAGGTCTCGGAAGAGACGGTCGAGGAGGTCCTGAGCTTCTCTAGCCGGAGCGACCGAGAGGGGTTGTCGATCGCGCTGCCAAGGCGTCCCGCGACTCGCCGCGTTCTGCTCAAGGCCCTCGTCCGGGTTGCCATGGCCGACGGAGTCTTGGCTCCGGAGGAGCACACCTTCTTGCTTAGGATCTCGCGAGCCGCAGAACTCGAGGTAGGAGTCCTCGAGTCCCTGATCAAACGTGAGCGCCAGAGGCTCTCCGCCCAGGGGAAGCTCCCCGATTATGGGCCCACGGCGGAAGGCCAGCGCGCTTGGCGGGTCGGGGAGCTAGTCCTCGGTCGTTATGAGGTGCGCGGCGTCCTTGGTGAGGGGAGCTTCGGCACGGTCTTTCGGGTCTACCATCGCGACTGGGATCTGGAGCTAGCGGTCAAGAGCCCCAAGGGGCTCAGCTCGCCCGCCGCCGTTGCCGAATTCGAGCAGGAGGCCGAGGTCTGGGTAGGCCTTGGCTTGCATCCAAACAGCGTGACCTGCTACTTCGTGCGGAGCGTTGAGGGCGTGCCGCGCGTGTTCGCAGAGTTCGTCGATGGGGAGTCCCTCCACTCCTACATCGGGAGGGGGCCCGCTCGCAGAGGGGGCCTGTATGAGGGAAGTCAAGAACAGGTCCTTGCGCGGATCCTAGACATAGCGATTCAGACGGCGCGGGGGATTGACCACGCGCACCAGAAATCGATCGTCCACCAAGACGTCAAGCCTCTCAACATGCTGATCAGCCGGGAAGGCGTCGCCAAGGTCACTGACTTTGGGCTCGCCCGGGCTGCCCGCTTGCTTGCCCGCTCGCGCCCTCCCGGAGTCGGTGCACCAGCCGTGGGCTTCGGGCCGTCCGCGACACGAGTCAAAGCCGGTACTCCTGCCTATGCCTCCCCCGAGCAGTCTGCTGGCTCTGCTCGACTCTCGACCGCGACCGACGTCTGGTCTTGGGCGGTCTCTGTCCTTCACATGTTCACGGGAAGCTTGCTCTGGCGGAGAGGAAAGGACGCCCCCCACCTGCTACGGGACTACCGCCGTCACATGGGGAAGGACGCGAGCGACCTGCCCCAAATGCCTGCGGGAGCGGCGGAACTGCTTTCTCGCTCCTTCTCTCCCTCTCCTGCGGATCGACCGACCCTCGCCCACGCAGTGGCCGAACTGCATGACGTCTACGAGAGCTGTCTGGGACGCCCCTATCCTCGCGAGGCGCCTAAGGCCGGCGAGCTTCTAGCCGCCGAGCGCAACAACCGCGCAATCGCCTTCCTTGAGCTTGGGAAGGAGGCAGAGGCCCGAGCCGAGCTTCGCGCTGCTATGGCTAGCGATCCACAGTGGGCTCCACCGCACTACAACCAGAGCCTGCTGGAATGGAGAAGCGGGGAGCGGCCGCTCGAGCTCGTGCGAAAGACGCTTGAGGATCGGTCTCGCTCCATGCCCGCGGAGGAAGCCAAGGTGCTCCGGGCCTGGATCGAGTTCGAAGCAGGCCTACCGCTCGGATCCAGCTCCTGGACGGCTGCTCAGGAGGCGCGCGCAAGCGCAGGTCTTGTTCGGCTCGAAGAGTCAAGCGCGCTCACATCGCTCGCCCGCAACCCCCGTCGGCAGGACATCGGCGAGGAGCACCATGATCTCTCTCTCTCCCCGAGGGGCGACAAGGTGCTGCTCTGGGGCGCGACTGGGGCTTGCGTGGTCGGATTTGACCCCCAGCAGTGGTTTCGCTTCATGACGCCCGTCCGAGTGACGCGCGCCGCCTGCGACCCGAGCTGCTCGGTCCTGCTAACTGCTAGAGCGGACGGGCAGCTGACGCTCTGGGAGACGGCGACCCAGCGCCGGCTCTGGTCGGCTCGCCACGAGGGCGCGTTGTCGCTGAGCGTGCCAAGTCGTGGGGGACCCGCCTTCTCCGCAGGCCCCCAGCGCATCAAAGCCTGGGATCTCACATCGGGCAGCCTATTGTGGGAGCTGGACTTGCGTCTAGCGGTCCTTGCGAGCTCCTCTCCTATGGCGGCGTCTCCGCAGGGGACCTGGGACCTCTCCTCGCGCCGGCCTGTGTTTCGCCCAGGCCAAACGCCGTACCTGGTTGGCCCCCTTCTCGCAGCGGGTGTTTCCTCGAACGGGCGCTACGCTGCCTTCGCATATGGCGGAAGGGGTGAGGTCTTGGCCTGGGACGCGAGCCGAGGCAAGGTCTTCCCTGTCCGTCTGTTGCCTGCAGTGAGTCGGACCAAGTACATAAACGATCACCGCATCGAGACCGCCCACATCAGCTTCGACCGGGACGCCGAGCAGGCGCTGGAGGAGCGTTTCCATGTGCGGGTATCAGTGTCGACCCTGGGACACGTGCTCGTGGCGGCCACGGACGCTCCTGCTGCAATGTTCGAGGCCGAGAGCTGGCGCGATCTCCGCTACCTGCGCGGAGCTGGAACCCGAGTTGTCCTGCACCCCAAGGCGAGGGTGGCATTCGCCCATAAGCGCGGGCAGTTGCTGAAATGGCGCCTCCACCTGGACTCTCGTGCGCCCTTCTTCGTGGCGCGACCAGCCTCTGCGACGCAGCGTCTTGAAGATGCCGACTTCATCCAGAAAACGTGCTCTCTCGCCGCGAGCTCCCTTCATGGTGGTCAGCTAGCGGTCGGACTGGATCAGCTGAGGGCGGCTAGGAGGCTTCACCCAAGAGACGAGCGACTGCGGGCCGCTTGGCAGTCCTTGGCGCACCTCTGTCAGCGCACGGCCCTGCGAGGAGCCTGGCTGGAGGACTCGTGCGACTCTTCCGTTAGCTCAAGGGATGTGCAGTTCGGTCCGACCTCGTCCTTGGTGCTGACGAGCGCCCCGATCCCGAACCCACGGCGCAGCCAGGCAGGTGGGCATGTTGTCGTCTGGCGCCAGGGCGAGAGCACGAGCTACAGCGCCCAGGGTCCCGCCCGCCTTAGCGCTGACGGTACAACCCTGGTGGTCAAGACCTCCTATCTCTCGGAAGGAGAGTCGCACCAGGCCTATCGCGTCGGCGAGACAGAGCCCTTCGCCAGGCTGCGACTCCGAACGAGCGCCGATCCCTACGAGAAGGTCCTGGACCTGGTCCTCTCAGCCGAGGGGAGATACCTAATCGTCGTCAAGCGCGAGTATCTGGAGGGCTGGCAGCTCAACCCGACCGAGAAGCTGTTCGAACTCACCCTTCCCGAACGCGACGGTGGGCTCGGTCTCTTTCGCCTAAGCCCAGATGCCCGATACCTGGTCCGGGGCAAGCACCCCTGGACCACGGCATGGGATCTGACCCCAAGCAAAGGGGGCGAGAGACGGCAGCTCCCCGAACAGGAGGCCGCGAAGCTGTTGATCCCCGGCACCACGCCGGTCCCTTCCCAGGTCACTCTGGACCGGCGCTTTCGTGTCCGGTCAACGGGTCATGACGTGATAGTGGAGGACACCTGCACTGGGTCGGAGTTCCTGGCACTCTCCAGGGAGAGTTACATCCCCAAGAATGCGGTCGCGATCTCTCCTTGCGGCAGCCGCCTAGCAGTTGGCGGTCATGGCGGACTGGAGCGCTGGCGGC
>CALDQK010000466.1 GCA_937911525.1 uncultured bacterium | reverse complement strand
CCGGCTCGGGCGGCGGCCTTGGCGCGGGCCGGGGCCAACGGGTGGCCACGCGCGTGCAGCTCGGCTCCCTCACGGCGCGGGGGCCGCTCGAGGGCGCGCTCGCGCAGCGGGTCCTCCGCCGCTTCCTCGGGTCCATCCGCGCCTGCTACGAGCGCGCGCTGAGGGCGAGCCCCGAGCTCGAGGGGGAGCTGACCCTGAACCTCACGATCGACGCCCGCGGCTCCGTGACGGGCTCGACGGTCTCGGGCTCGACCCTCGGGCTTCCCGTCGACGACTGCGTGGCCGGCCGCGGGCGCCGGATGGCCTTCCCCGCGGCGGACGGGACGACCACGGTGAGCGCACCGCTGAGCTTCTCGCGGGCCCGCTGAGTTGCGGTCTAGCTATCCGGACGAGAACGGTTCGGCGCGAAGCCCAGTCGTCCAACCTGTGAGCTAGCTAGTCGTACTCCGCCAAGGTTCGTGGCATTGCGGTGACGACTCCGCTTTGTGCCAAGAAGTCGAGGGCACTGCGCCTCGCGTGCGACTCCTGGTAGGATGAGGCGAATGGTCGATCCAGTAGACATGCCAATGAGCGAAGGACCTCTCCGAGTCTTCTTCAGCTTTCAGACCGATCTCCATGGGCGACGATCACTGCTTAGTGATGCTCTTGATCACGCTGCGAAGAAGGTGGGAAAGGACCTTGGCCAAGAGATCGAAATTCTCTTCGCAACGCGCGGCGCGGATGGAGCCCCGAATATCAGGGACACCATTCTGAGTCGAATAGACGAGTCGGACTGGTTCGTTGCAGACGTGTCAATTGTGAACTCAAGGCAAGGCCAGGATGGGCGTTCACAGCGACTCATGCCGAACCCGAACGTTGTGTTCGAGCTAGGCTACGCGGTGAGTAAACTCGGATGGTCGCGGATTGCAATGCTCTATGATAGAAGCGTGTGCCGACCTGAGGACTTTCCTTTCGACTATCGCCAGCATCGCGCGGCCCACTTTGTTTATGTGGACAAACAAGAAGATGGGGAGAAGTTCAGGGAGATGCGCACGCAGCTGAGAAGAACGCTCTATCGTGTGCTCTCAATGGCTTCCGAGAAACGTCAGCGTCCTCGTGGGCTGACGTGGGTTTCGGCACCAGAGCGTTCCTTTATACTTCGCGAGGCGCTCAACGAGTGTGATCTGATCGCGCGGTTGGTCAAACTGCATCTAGAAGCGTTTCCTGAATCGGGAATTCCTGGCTCGATTGAACCATATCCACTTCGAAGCGACGCGGCCAGACGAGCTCTCATGGTTGTGAACGAGGAGGCTGACAAACAGGATGGAGATGTCGTTTGGAAGTACTACTGGAGCGTGGTTACGGTAGACGCGATGCTTTCCAGGATTCCTGTCGCGATCGCTTTGGATGAGAATCGTGTAGAAAGGAGCTTCAGGTATATCGAAGAGAGCCTAAAGTCTGTTCGCGGCATGGTGCCCAAAGTAGTGGGTGTATTGGAGTATTTGCTGCAAAACAGGCCGAATCCTGGGGAGCGGTTGCCTCCATTGAAGTCTGTTGCGCACTAGTGGGCGCGTTTCAGCGAAGCCGCTAAGTCGTGAGGACTGGCGCGGCGCGCGGCGGTCGCGGGTGCGTGGCGAGTCTTCGCGGCGGCCGCTCAGTCCAAGAGTCGGGCCTGGCGGAGGAGCTCTCGGAGGCCGGGGCGGGAGCCGGTGAGGAGGAGGCCGACGCGGAAGAGGCGGGCGCCGAAGCGGATGGCGAGCCAGGTGGAGGCGAGGAGCACGCCGAGGGCGCCGAGGACCTCCCACCAGGCGATGCCCTCGGGGTCGATGCTCATGCGGACGACGACGGTGAGGGGCGCGCTGAAGGGGATCCAGGTGAGGAGCTGGCCGACGGCGCCGTGGGGCTCCTCGAGGAGGATCACCATCATCATCAGCGGGAGCACGGCGAGCATGGCCCAGCCGAGGGTCAGCTTCTGCGACTCGGGGACGCTGCTGCCGAGCGAGCCGGTGCAGAGCATCAGGCTGCCGATGAAGAGGTAGCCCATCACGAAGAAGACCGGGCTGATGGCGATCGCCTCCCAGGGGATCGGGATGTCGAGCGACGCCACGATCGCCGCGAGCACGAGCGCGCCGCCGACGACCATCGCCGCCCAGACGAAGAACTGTAAGAGGCCCGCGCCGCCGAGGCCGACGAGCTTGCCGGTGAGGATCTCGTCCGGGTCGGCGGAGCTGAGCAGCACCTCGACGACCTTGCTCTCCTTGTCGAGCGCGATGGTCTGCACGAGGTAGCCGCTCGCGCTGAGGAGCGCGGTCAGGAGCAGCACGCCGAGCAGGAAGGGCACGCCGGTGCGGAGGATGATCTCGATCACCCGGTCCTCGCCGCTCCGCACGACGCCGCTCTCGGTCGCCACGGCGCGCTCGAGCTGCATGGGCGAGAGGGCGCGCTCGACGATCGCGTCGTCGACGGAGCCGCGGAGCAGCCGGTCGGCGAGCAGGCGCGAGAGCACGGGCTCGACGGTGGCGCTCCGCACGCTGATCACGGGCCCGTTCTCGGACTCGTAGACGGTCACCTGGCCGCTCTCGAGGTAGTCCTCGGCCACCACGTAGACGGCGCCGAGGCGCCCCTCCTGGAGCAGCTCGATGGCCTCGTCCTCGCCCGCGAAGCGCCGCAGCACGACGGCGTCGAGGACCATGAAGTCGCGCGCGTCGGTCACGAGGTTCGCCCGCACGGCGGCCTCGCGCGCCTCCTCGCTCTCGAGGTCCTCCCAGGGCTTCCAGATCGCGTCTTCGCTGACGACGCCGTGCTGGTCGACGACG
>CALDQK010000465.1 GCA_937911525.1 uncultured bacterium | reverse complement strand
CCGGGGTTCCCGACGGTGGCCGAGAGGCCGATGCGCTGGACCTCGCGCCCGGCGAACCTTGAGAGCCGCTCGAGCACCGAGGCCAGATGCGCGCCTCGGTCGTCGTCGGCGAAGGCGTGGACCTCGTCGATGACCACGGCCCGTAGGCCGGTGAAGAGCTCCCGCGCCGAGACGCGAGGGCTCATCATCATCGCCTCGAGCGACTCGGGCGTGGTGAGCAGGAAGTCCGTCGGCTCGGCGAGGAAGGTCTTCCGTGCGCTGTCTCCGACGTCGCCGTGCCACTTGAACGCGCGGCGGCCGAGGAGCCCCGCGTAGCGCTGGACGCGGTCCTCCTGGTTGTTGAGGAGGGCGCGAATGGGCGAGAGGTAGAGGACGGAAACAGGGGTCCAGTCCTCATCGTTCATCCGCGAGAGCAGCGGGAAGAAGGCGGCCTCGGTCTTTCCACCCGCCGTGGGAGCGAGGACCACGCAGTCGTCGCCCTCGAGGATGGCCTCGATGGTCTGTTCCTGGACGGGGCGGAGGCTCGAGAACCCGAGGGTGTTGACGATTTGGTACTGGAGCGCGCCGCTCAGCCGGTCGAATCCCCCCGCCATCGTCTCAGCCCAGGTCCTGCTCCCCGCGTGGGTCGTCGCTCTGTGAGAGGTCGAGGTCGATGTCGTCGAGGTCGACCGACGCTCCCGCGGCGGCACGCTCTTCTGGCGTGAGCTCCCCGGGCTGGACCACGAGCTTGTAGTCCTTGGCCGGCTCGAAGTCGGGGAACTCGTCGACTCGGTCGACGAGATCGACGACGCGCTTGAGGAAGATGCGGGGTGCGATGCCGACCTTGCCCCCGAGCTGACCGGAGACACCCTCGGCGAGGCCCTTCAGCGTCGCGTCGTCGACCTTCGCCTGGATGCGGTCGGACGCCTCCGATGGGTAGAGGTCCCGAATCTGCTTCCCCACGACGATCATCTTCTCCATGTCGAAAGGCTGGAGGCGGATCTGCGGCGCTCGGGAGCTGTCGAACTTGGGGTTGTCGCCGAACTCGGTGTGGAGGCGCTGAGCGAGCGGGGTGAGGCGCTTCACTCCCTGCGGGCCGTCGAAGAAGCCCGGGGTGCCGGTGATGAGCACGTAGAGGCCGGGGTAACGGTCGGCGACGAGGTCGTCGATGAGCTGGCGGAGCGCGTTGAGGCTCTTCTCCCGGCTGTCGGCGCGCACCCGCTGAATGGTCTCGACCTCGTCGAGCACGAGGACCAAGCCCTTGCGCCCGGTCTGCTTCAGCACCTCGAGCAGCCCGCGGAGGAAGCCTGCGGCGCCGTCGTGGTCGAGCTCGCCCTTCAAGTTCGCGGTGCGCTTGATGCCGGCACCCACGTTGGGCTGACCCATGAGCCACGCGACCAGACCCTCGGAGATGGCGTGGTCCTCCTTCACGCGCGCCGTGTGGCAGGCACGTAGCGCGGCCGCGAACTGCGGCTGGGTCTTGCTCACCTCGTGGAGGCGCTGCTCGAGAAGGTTGCCGACCGCCTTGGCCACGGCGTCGGCGCTCGTGACGTCGACGTGCCCGCTGCCGAGCACTTCTTCCTCGAGATTGAAGAACCAACGGTCGATGAGGCTGCGGAAGGCGCCGTCGGACCACTCCTTCGTCTGGAGCCCCTCCACCGCGCGGCGGTAGACGGTCTCCATCTTGTAGAGCGGCGTGTCGCGCTCTGAGATCTGCACCAGCGTCGTCGCGAAGCCGCGCTGGAGTGCTCGGTGCTCGAGCCATCGCGAGAAGAAGGTCTTGCCGGTCCCGTACTCGCCTCGGACGGCCTTGAACTTCCCTCGGCCGGCGGCGACCGCGTCGAGCTCCTCGTCGATGGCCTTCTCGAAGCGCTCGAGGCCCACGGCGAAGTGCTCAAGACCGCGACGCGGCACCGCACCGATTCGCAGTGCATCAACAATCTCCCTACGTCTGAGAGGACTGGGGGGGTCCATCCAACCGCCTCTGTGGTTCGTGGACGCCTAGCGTTTCGGCGCCGTCTGGGGAGGCTGTAGTGTCCGCTTCGCCCACCGAAGCAGAGGGCCATCGTACAGGTGCCACTGGCTCGACGTGGGCTCGAACTGCAGCGCAAGCACCCGCTCCGGCTCCGAGCTACCTTTCGCAGCGCCCAACGCGCCTCCGACCAGCATTCCCAGCAGAAGGCCGCCTAGCAGCCCTTCCTTCGTGTTCTGCGCCGCGCCGATGGCAGTTCCGACGACTGCTCCCAGGGCTGCCCCGTCCGCTGCCCCCGACGTTGTCGCCGCGGCTGGGCCAGCGAGCCGAAAGCGGGCGACCCCTTGGTCCGGAAAGACCTGAACATCGATCTTCCGCCGACCCGTCTGCACGAGGAAGCGGTTGGGGTGCTCGAGGACCCTTGCATCCAGGCCGTGTGCCCGCAGCTCTTCCACGTCATCGACGAAGGCATCTAGAGCCTCAAACCGACCCCGATGCTCCTCAAGCACTGACGCGATGTCGCCTAGAGAGGGCATGCCGTCATCCTAGGAGGCCTCGCCGGCCTGGGCTAGCGCTCGCACGGCCCGGCTCACAGGGCCCGGTTTTCCAGGCCAAGACTTCACGACTTTCTCGAACTCCGGGCCGAGGTCCTCCCAGAGAGCTGCCACCACCAGCACCGGGTCGTCTTCGTCCACCGATAGGCCCACAACTCCAAGCCGTCTCGTCGCCGCTTCGATGTCATCGGGCCCGAGCGCGAGACGCTGAAGCTCAGCAGGCGTCACTTCCCGCAGGACCTTCTCAAGGAGCTCGAGGAGCCGAGCTAGGTCTCCGCGGAGGAAGCGGCCGGATCTTGCTCGCAGTGCGTACTGCAGGTCCTCCGGTGTCTCGATTCGGGAGAGGTTCTCCTGCCGGCGACGGTCTGTCTCTTCCATCAACTGGGCGACCGTGCCTCTCGTCGCATTCAGCTGAGTGCGAAGGACTCGAAGAAGACCGGTTTGAAGTTCGCTGGGATTCCCGTCTGGGGTCTTGTACTTGATATCGTGTTCGAGCTCGTTCCAGATATGGTCGCCGATGGTCACTACCTGGATCTCGCAGTAGACGCCATCGAGGTTCGCCAGTCTTGGATCCGCTGCCAGCATGTCAACGGATAGTTGAACGACCCGGTGGTGTGCCTGGTAGCCTTCCTGATTGTCGTGATGACGGCGAAACCGATCACCATCAGGGACTACAAATAGGTCTTCGATTGTCTTGCACACCACGTCCGCATCCGCTGGTCGGTATAGGAGAGCCCGCACCCCGGCGAGATCGAGTACCGTTGGTCCAAACTCGCGCTCGAAGGACTTGAGTTCATACTTCTCCACGTTGCGCTCGAGCTTGCCGCGGAAGCTCTCCGGCGACTTTGCTCGGAAAGTCGGCACGTGGGGGACCGCTGCGTCGCGGAGGGCGGCCGAGAGGTGTCGAGACGCGGTAGACGCCATCTTCTCGAACCGATCCCTCTCCCGGGCGTACCGCTCCACGAGTGTGGAGATCTGAAGCTCAGTCAGTGGCATGAGCCTTCTCCATCACAGCTTCACCTCGAAGAGCTGGGCCAGCTTCTCACGGTCGAGATGGACCTGGCGGGCCGCCGGGTCGTATCGGACCACCTCGTAGCCATCGAGGTTGAGGACCTCCTGGAGCTTGGAGATGAAGCCGCCGACGCGGAAGGGGAGCACCTTCATCTCCGCGGCGAAGGCGCTGGCGGACATCACGCCCTGGCGGGCGAGCAGGGTCTCGACCGCGACGACCACCTCGGCGCGCGCGGCGGCCGCGGGGACCCGCGCCGCGAGGACATCGGAGCTCGAGAACGCGCTGAGCGGCGCGGGCGGGATGGTCTTCGGCTTCTTTGGCGCGATCGGGAGCCCGAGCTGGCGGTCGTCCTTGGGCTTCTTCGGCTTCTTGGGCGGCTCGGGGGCCACCTCCGCGTCGAGGTCCACGACCTCCTCGCGAACGTCAAAGTGCCACCAGCGAGGCACGAAGGCCGCGCGGACCCCGAGGCCGTCGTCGTTGCTGAGGCTCGCGGTGGCGCTCTCCTCGCAACCCACGATCAGGCACGGCGCGACGACTTCGGCGAGGGTGGCGCCGCCGTGCTCACCTGCGTGGGTGTTGCCGGCGTAGGCGCTGGCGTCGTCGGAGAGCAGGACGATGCCGTGCGCGCCCTTGGGCGTGTAGACCTTGCTGCCCACGAAGGCGACCTCGTTGTCAGCTACCGGCGAGTCAGCCTTGGGCAGCGGCCGCCAGCGCGTGCCTCCCCCGGACTTCTTGGCTCCGGGGTGCGGGTCCTTCACGCGCTCGATCCGGTCCGCGGGGACGTGTCCGTGGTCGCTGGCCAGCAGCACGGCGCGACCGTGCTCACGAGCCTTCTCGAGGAGGTCCGGCAGCGACGCGATGCTCTCGACGCGCCACGGGTGGCGGACGGCGTGGCTCGCCTTGAGGCTGTCGTCGATGGCGTTGACGACCATCGCGACGACGCGACGGCTCGGGTCCCCGACGAGCGAGAGCGCCTCCTGCGATGCGCTTCCTCCCTTGGTGTGCCCCTCGCTCCGAAGGAGCAGTCGAGGTGTGTCGGTTCCTTCGGCGTACTTCTTCACCGCGGAGTTGGCGGCCCACTTGTCGGGATCTTTCGAGGTGTCCAAGCGTGAGCCCGGCTTCATGAGCTTGCCCGCAAAGAAGGCGGAACGGCTCACCTCGGTGACCGTTGGAAGGCCGGCGAACACCACCGGATAGAGTGCCTCGCCGACGCGGCCCGCCTTGGTCGAGTGCCAGGCGAGCGGGCCCCACGGGGCGGCTCGGCTCCCAAGTGACTCGAGGAGCTCTACGGCCTGCGCCCAGGCCATGCCGTCCATCAGGAGGACAAGCAGCCGACGCTCGGGCTCCTCGTCGAGGA
>CALDQK010000464.1 GCA_937911525.1 uncultured bacterium | reverse complement strand
GCGGAGCTTCGTCGTTCGTCTGTGCCTCGGCGCCAACCCGGTGGGCAGCCTGCTCGCCGCCGACTTCGAGCGGTGGCGCAACGCCCGCGAGGCTGTCTGTGACGGCGAAGCCGTCCACCGTGGTGGAGAACCTCTGGCCTTGGCCGAGGGGATCCTCAGAGCGGCGCGGTTTCGCTGCGGTGGCCTCGTCCCCGGTGCGGCGCTGTGTGGGCACGGTGGCGCCGCCCTCAAGCTGCGGCTCGCGCTCCTCATGCAGGGTCCTCCCGCGCCAGTGAGGACCATCGGCCACATCGTCCTGGCCGTTGGGGTTTTCGCCGCGCTCACCGTGCCGCACATCGACAGCCTCGGGCTGCTCGAGCACTTCCATTTCGAAGTGGAGCGCCTGCTCCACTCCCTGCTCTAGGTCGAGGTCCGCAATGCGCTGCACATTCCTCGGTCGGCTAGCACTTCTAACTACTATCGCGGGTAGTAGTTGTGTGACTGCGTGTGCGTCGACCCACGCTACGAGCACCCTGCCGGAGCCAGGCGTCTACGCTCCCGCGGAGGTCGTCCAGCCCTACGTCCCGTCGGGAGATCCGGTTGACCCGTCGAGCACGTCCACGCTGACGCTCGAGCAGCTGCTGGTCTACGCCGACTCGCACTCTCCGGCGATTCAGACGGCCCGTGCCCGCGTCGGGCTGGCTGAGGCCGAGATCATTGGCGCCGACATCGTGTTTCCTGCAAACCCGCAGCTGAGCTTCGGCGCCGGCGGGCGAACCATCGAGGGCACAACCGGCTTTGAGTTCGAGGTTGCGGTTCAGCAACAGCTAGAGATCGCCGGCGAGCCAGGGCTGAGGCTCGACGCGGCCGAGGACCAGCAGCGGCTCAGCGAAGCCGCCGTCAATGAAGTCCGCTGGAGTGTCCACGTGGAGGTGCACCGGCTCTTCGTCGACATCCTGTTGGTCCGGGAGCGGCTCGCACAGGCGGAGCGTTTCGTCGCTTTTGCGCAGTCCATGCGCGACATCGCCGCACGGCAAGTGGAGGCGGGCGAGTCGTCCCCGCTGATTCTGCTCGTGGCCGACGCGGACCTCGCCCAGACGAGGGAGGCAGTCATCGAGGCTCGTCAGGCCGGCGAAGCACTCGAAGCTCGTCTTGCAGCCGTGGTTGGCTGGCCGGGCGGCACCTTGCCCGATGTCGAAGGCTCGCTTCCGCAGGTTCGGCCCGCTCCATCCACTGAAGCACTGCTGGCCTCGATGGCGGAGCATCACCCGTCGCTGCGGACACGGGAGCTCGCGGTCGTGGCGGGCCAGAGTCGGCTGGCGCTCGAAGACCGCGAGGCGTGGCCAGAACCCACCGTCGGCTTCTCGTATGGACGTGAAGCCGCGCCCGGCCCCGAGGCTGAGGCCGACGTCTGGCTGTTCAATCTGACGTTCCCGATCCCCCTCTGGCGCACCAACCAGGAGGGCCGCGCCCGCGCAGAGGCCGAGCTGGTGGTCGCCGACAGGGAGCGCGAAGCGACCGCGACGAGGCTTCGCGGCGAGCTGCTCCAGGCCTCGATCGCGCTCAACGCAGCTGTCGAGCGGGTCGCCCTCTACGAGACTGGGGTCGTCCCGCAGCTCGAGCAGAACCTCTCGCTGCTTCAGCGCGCCTACGAGCTCGGCGAGGTCGACATTCATCAGGTCTCGCAGACGCGCGAGCGTCTGTTGACGGCAACCGGCCAGTACATCGACGCACGAATCACCTACTACGAAACCACGGCGATCCTCGAGGGCCTCGTTGGCACCGAGCTTTGGTCCGAGGCGGAGGGCAGTCCATGAAACGAATCACACCGTTCCTTCTCGCGTGTGCACTGGCGTGGGGGCCAGGATGCAAAGAGACCGAGGGGCAGAACCATGGGGACGAATCCCATGAAGAGCACGAGGGCCACGATGACCATGAGGGCGACGATCATGGTCACGAAGAGCATGCAGGCGAAGAAGAAGGACATGACGAGCACGGGGGCGACGAGCGCGGCGAGGAGCGAGTCGTGCACATCTCAGCCGTGGCGCTGAGTCGGAGCGAGATTCGCCTCAGCACCGCAGAGGCCGGGGTGCTCGCCGACGCCCTGGAAGTCCCCGCCGAGGTCCAGCTCAACCCGGATCGGGTCGCTCACATCAGCCCCCTCGTCGAGGGGCAGCTGCTCAGCGTCGACGTTACGCTGGGGGACCGAGTAGAAGCCGAGACGCAGCTCGCCCGGCTGAGGAGCGTCGAGCTCGGACAGGCACGGGCCGAGCTCAGCCGGACGACCTCGTTGCGAGACGTGGCAGAGCAGAACCGAGACCGGCAGCGCCGCCTACGCGAGGAGGGAATCAGCTCCGAGCGCAGCCTGCTTGAGGCGGAGCTGGCCTACGAGCAGGCCGACGCGGAGCGCGACGCCGCCCGCTCCCGTCTCCGGGTCTTCGGGCTCCGCGGCGGCAGCGGGCCCGACATGACGCTCGATAGCCCCATCGCGGGAGTCGTCGTCGAGAGGCACGCGACGCGCGGTGAGAACGTGTCGCCCGACGACACGCTCTTCATCGTGGCCGATCTCTCGAGGGTGTGGGTCATCGGCCGGGTGTACGAGCGACAGGTCGCCCAAGTCGCACCTGGCATGAACGCGACCCTCGCGCTGAACGCCTATCCGGGTCGAACCTGGACCGGGACCGTCGACTTCGTGGGCGCGACCCTGGACGAGGCCACGCGCACGCTGCCGATCCGGGTCGAGATCGACAACCCAGATGGGCTGCTGCGCCCCGGCCTCTTCGGCTCGCTCCGGCTCGCGTCGGGCCAGCCGACCGGGTCCACCGTCGTGATCCCGCTCTCAGCGGTCCAGACGGTGGACAACCGCACGGTCGTCTTCGTGCCTGGCGACGAAGAGGGTGAGTTCGCAGCTCATCCGGTGACGATCGGACGAGAGAGCAACCGGCAAGCCGAGGTGCTGCAGGGGCTCGAGCCAGGTTCTCGAATCGTCGTTGAGGGAGCGTTCATTCTCAAATCTGAGTTGATGCGTGGCGAGCTTGGCCACGGTCACGCGCACTGAGGAGGCGAGATGAACCGTTTCGTTGCATTCTGTGTTCAGCATCGTTTCCTGGTCATCTTCGGGGTCCTCCTCGTTGGCGCCCTCGGTGTGCGTGCCGCGCAGCAGCTCCCTATCGACGCCGTGCCCGACGTCACCAACGTGCAGGTGCAGGTCCTCACCAACGCCCCGGCGCTCGGTCCTGTCGAGGTCGAGCAGTACGTCACGGTGCCGGTCGAGACGGTGATGAGCGGCCTGCCGCACGTAGAGGAGGTTCGGAGCCTCTCGCGCTTTGGCCTGTCGGCTGTGACGGTGGTGTTCGAAGAGGGCACCGACATCTACTTCGCGCGTCAGATGGTGTCTGAGCGGCTGTCCGAAGCTCGGGAGTCCATCCCGGAGGGGTACGGCTCGCCCGAGATGGGGCCGATCTCGACGGGGCTCGGCGAGATCTACCAGTTCGAGGTCCGCGGCGACCCCATGTGCCCAGCCGACGGTCCGAACACCGACGAGTGCTACACACTCATGGAGTTGCGTACCATCCTGGACTGGTACGTCGCGTTCCAGCTCCGCCCCATTCCTGGGGTGGTCGAGGTCAACCCCTTCGGCGGGGAGCTGAAGACCTACGAGGTTCAGCTAGACCCGGCGCGGCTGAACGCCCTCGGGCTGAGCCTGGGGGAGGTCTTCGAGGCGCTCGAAGCGAACAACGCCAATGAGGGTGGTGGCTACATCGTCCGCGGCGGGGAGCAGCGAGTCATCCGCGGTGAAGGGCTCATCGCTAGCCTCGATGACGTGCGCAACGTTCGGGTGGCGACCCGCAATGACGGCACCCCCATCTTCGTCCGCGACGTGGCCAGCGTCGCTTTCGCTCCCATGGTCAGACAGGGGGCGGTCACTCGAGACGGGCGCGGCGAGGTGGTGACCGCATCGGTCATGATGCTGATGGGCGCCAACTCCGGCGAGGTCTCTCAGGCGGTCCGCGAACGCCTCGACGAGCTGGCGCCCGGCCTACCGCCAGGGGTGACGATCGAGACCTACTACGACCGCTCCGTGTTGGTTGACCGCACCATCCGAACGGTCGCCGTCAACCTCATCGAGGGCGGGATCCTCGTGATCGTCGTGCTCCTCCTCATGCTCGGCAACCTTCGCGGTGGCTTGCTCGTCGCCGCCGTGATCCCCCTGTCGCTGTTGTTCACGTTCATCTCGATGCGCTTCTTCGGCGTGTCGGGGAACCTCATGAGCCTGGGTGCGCTCGACTTCGGGCTCATCATAGACGGCGCCATCGTAGTCATCGAGAACGTCTCGCGACGGCTTTCCGAGAGCGGGGTCAAAGGCCGCGCCGTCAAGGGCGAGGTGCGTCGCGCGACGACGCAGGTGCTCCGGCCGGTCCTGTTCGGGACGGCGATCATCATGATCGTCTACGTCCCGATTCTCTCGCTGCAGGGCATCGAAGGGAAGATGTCCCAGCCGATGGCAATCGTCGTGCTCTCGGCGCTCGCTGCGGCGCTCGTGCTTGCGGTCACGCTCATCCCCGCCGCATCTACATGGATCTACCGCG
>CALDQK010000463.1 GCA_937911525.1 uncultured bacterium | reverse complement strand
CGGCGCTCATGATCGTGCCCTACGCCGCGAGCCAGATCGGCCAGCGCCTGGCCGCCGAGCAAATGGAGCTGCTCCGCTGCTTCCTGGACGAGACGATCGGGCGCCCGCACGCGCGCGTGGATTCGCCGGCCTGCCCGCCCGAGCCCACCGGCGCCGGCGCGGAGCCGCGTCGCTTGCCGATCGCTTGAGGGGGGAGCTGGAGCCTAGCTCCAGCCCGCCTCGTCGAGCGCGCTCAACAGCTCGCCCAGCGCGTCCTCGCCCGCGGCGGAGGTGTCCACCGTCAGCTCGGCCTGGCGGTAGCCGGGCTCGCGCGCCGCGAGGATCGCGCGCAGCTCGGCCATGGCGTCCTCGCGGTTGGCGACCGGGCGGCGGTCGCCCTGGTCGAGCACGCGCTGCATGTGGTCGGCCGGGTCGGCCTTGAGCCACACCGTCGTCGCGTGCTGCTGGACGCGCGCGAAGGCGGCTTCGTTGCCCACGACTCCGCCGGAGAGCGCGACCACGCAGGGCTCCTCGCTCGCGACGAGCTCCTCGACGCACTGGGCCTCGAGGCGGCGGTAGTAGGGCTCGCCGTGGAGGGCGAAGAGCTCGCCCAGCGAGAGGCCGGCGGCGGCCTCGATCCGCTCGTCGAGCTCGACGAAGGGCAGGCCCAGCTTCGTCGCGGCCTGGCCGCCGAGGGTGCTCTTGCCCGCGCCGCGCAGCCCGAGCAGGGCCACGAAGCGGGGCGTGCGCGTCAGGGTCCGCTCGACCGCGTCCACGCAGCGGGCGAGCTCGGCCTCGCTCCGCCCGGCCAGCAGGCTCGCCAGGCGAGCCCGCGGGCCCTCGGGCTCCGCCGCGACGAGCTGCTCGAGCGAGACCCCGTAGGCGTCGGCCACCCCCGCCAGGCGGCCGATGGCGATGTTCCCCTGGCCCGCCTCGAGCTGGCTGACGAAGCGCGGGCTGAGGCCGCTGCGCTCGGCCAGCCCGCGCAGGGTCCAGCCGCGCTGGAGGCGCAGCCGGCGCACGTTGGCGCCGACGCGGGCAATGATTTCGTTCGACTTAGGCAGGGTCTTCGCCATGGTGGCGCACTATAGTGCGGAATCGACTCGCGGGCAACGCACTATCTTGCAATCTCCTCCGAGCTGCGATAACGTCTGGCCAACCGAGCGCGGAAGCGGCCACAGAGCCCCTGCGCACCGCTGATCAAGGGACGAATCAACATGGGCGACGCCGCCGAGCAACCTCAGGTCTCCTTCCAGACCCACCCCGACAACTACCGGAACGTAGCGCTGGAGATCGAAGGCCCCGTGGCCACGCTCAAGCTCGACATCAAGGAGGACGGGGGCCTGCGGCCCGGCTACGAGCTCAAGCTCAACAGCTACGACCTCGGCGTCGACATCGAGCTCCACGACGCGGTCCAGCGGCTGCGCTTCGAGCACCCCGAGGTGACCTGCGTCGTGATCACGAGCGCGCTCGAGGGCGCCTTCTCGGCCGGCGCGAACATCTTCATGCTCGGCAGCTCGACCCACGGCTTCAAGGTGAACTTCTGCAAGTACACCAACGAGACCCGGCTCTACATCGAGGACGCGACCGAGCACAGCGGCCAGACCTACGTGGCCGCCCTGAACGGGATCGCCTCGGGCGGCGGCTACGAGCTGCCCCTGGCCTGCGAGGAGATCTACCTCGTCGACGATCGGCGCTCGGCCGTGGCCCTGCCCGAGGTGCCCTACCTCGGCGTGCTCCCCGGCACCGGCGGGCTGACCCGCGTGGTCGACAAGCGCAAGGTCCGCCGCGACCTGGCCGACGTGTTCTGCACCCTGGCCGAGGGCGTGCGCGGCAAGCGCGCCGTCGAGTGGGGCCTCGTGGACCGCGTCTGGCCGACGAGCAAGTTCCAGGACTCGCTCGCCGAGCGCGTCAAGGAGATCGCCGGCGCGGGCCGCCCGGAGCGCAAGGGCGTGAAGCTGGCCAAGAACGAGCCGACCCGCGACGACGAGGGCGCGCTCAACTACGAGTACGTGACCCTGCGGCCCAGCCCGGTCGCGCCGCGCACCATGGAGCTCGAGCTGCGCGTCCCGACCGCGAGCGCGGTCAGCGACCCCGACGCCCTCGACTGCACCTGGTGGCCGCTGCAGGCCTGGCGTGAGCTGGACAACGCGATCCTGCACCTGCGCTTCAACTTCCCCGAGGTCGGGCTGGTCCTGCTCAAGACCAAGGGCGAGGCCAAGGACGTGCTCGCCTTCGACGCCCAGCTCGAGGCCCACAAGGACCACTGGTTCGTCAACGAGGTGCGCCACAACCTCAAGCGCGTGCTCAAGCGCCTCGACCTCTCGGCCAAGAGCCTGTTCGCGCTGATCGAGCAGGGCTCCTGCTTCGCTGGCAGCATGTTCGAGCTCGCCCTCGCCGCCGACCGGGCCTACATGTATGACGAGGACGACGTCCAGATCGCGCTCTCGCCCATGAACGCCGGCCCGCTGCCGATGAGCAACGGGCTGACTCGGCTCCAGACGCGCTTCCTCGACCAGCCCGAGCACATCCAGCGAGTCCTCGCCAAGCAGGAGCCCTGGGGCCCCAGCGACGCGCTCGAGGACGGCCTGGTCACGCTCACGGCCGACGAGTTCGACTGGGAGGATGACGTCCGCCTCGCGATCGAGGAGCGGGCCAGCCTCTCGCCCGACGCCTTGACCGGCATGGAGGCCAGCCTCCGCTTCGCCGGCCCCGAGACGCTCGAGACCAAGATCTTCGGTCGCCTCTCGGCCTGGCAGAACTGGATCTTCCAGCGGCCCAACGCGGTCGGCCCCAAGGGCGCTCTGACCCTCTATGGGCAGCCCGAGAGCGCCGAGTACGACTACCGCCGCACCTAAGCGGCCCTATAGAGCCTCGTCTACGCCCCTACCAACCTTGATCGGTAACTAGCCTTCGGAGAACCCCATGAGCGGCAAGATCCCCAACAACGTCGACCTGAGCAGCGACCGCAAGCTGCAACGCGCGCTCGAGTCGTGGCTGCCCAAGTACCTCGACTGGTGGAAGGAGATGGGCCCCGAGGGCTTCCAGGAGGACCAGATCTACCTCCGCACCGCCGTGAGCGTCGAGACCGACGGCTGGGCCCACTTCGACCACGTCAAGATGCCCGAGTATCGCTGGGGCATCTTCCTGACGCCCAACGAGAAGGAGCGCACGATCGGCTTCGGCGACGACATGGGCAAGCCGGTCTGGAACGAGGTCCCCGGCGACGTGCGCAAGGAGCTGCGCCGCCTGATCGTGACCCAGGCCGACACCGAGCCGGCTTCGGTCGAGCAGCAGCGCCTCCTCGGCCAGACCGCGCCCAGCCTCTACGACATGCGCAACCTGTTCCAGGTCAACGTCGAGGAGGGCCGTCACCTGTGGGCCATGGTCTACCTGCTGATGCAGTACTTCGGCCGCGACGGCCGCGAGGAGGCCGAGGACTTGCTCCTGCGCCGCTCGGGTAACGAGGACTCGCCCCGGATCCTCGAGACCTTCAACCAGCCCATCGAGGACTGGCTGAGCTTCTTCTGCTTCACGACCTTCACCGATCGCGACGGCAAGTATCAGCTCGGCGCCCTGGCCGAGAGCGCCTTCGACCCCCTCGCGCGCTCGACCCGCTTCATGCTGACCGAGGAGGCCCACCACCTCTTCGTCGGCGAGAAGGGCATCGCCCGCGTGATCCGCCGCACGGCGGACCTGATGAAGAACGCGCCCGAGGGCGACCCGCGCGAGGTCGGCGCGATCCCGCTCCAGATCGTGCAGAAGTGGGTCAACTTCTGGTACACGAGCTCGCTCGACCTCTTCGGCAGCGAGGACAGCAGCAACTCGGCCACCTTCTTCGCGTCGGGCCTCAAGGGCCGCTGGGCCGAGGGCAAGGAGGGCGTCTACGACGACCACAAGGCCCTCGAGGGCACCTACCGCGTCGAGGTCCCCAAGGAGGAGGGCGGCTTCGAGGA
The DNA here is from genome assembly GCA_937911525.1 of uncultured bacterium. Taxonomy (GTDB): domain Bacteria; phylum Planctomycetota; class J058; order J058; family J058; genus NORP233. Next base: position 10,781 of record CALDQK010000463.1, on the reverse strand, counting down.
CCGCGACATTCCCCTGCGTCGGGCCATGAACCTCGTGCTGCGCGACAGCTACGTCGACGACTGCAAGAAGGTGATGCAGCGCTGGAACCGCGAGCTCGAGAAGTCGGGCCTCAGCGAGCGCCTCTACCTGCCCAGCGACCGCTTCGCGCGCAGCCAGGGCCTCTACGCGGGCATGCCCTTCGACCCCCAGGGCAACCTGCTCAAGCGCGACGAGTTCGAGGCCAAGAAGGCCCAGTGGCTCCCGACCCCCGAGGACCGGGAGTACGTCAAGAGCTGCATGGTTCAGTGCAAGGAGCCCGGCGAGTACGCCAACTGGATCGCCCCGCCCAAGAAGGGGATCAACGGCCAGGCCGTGGACTTCGAGTACGTCAAGTTCACGCGCCCCAACTAAGAGCCCGTATAACCCTCACCCTCGGCGAGCCGGGCCACGCGCCCGGCTCGCCGCGCTTCCAAACGAGACCTCGGCAAACGAAGACCCCAGGAGTCCCCCATGAGCGTTCAGCAGCTCAGCAGCTACGTCTGCGGCGAGTGGAAGACCGGCAGCGGTAAGACCGCGAGCCTCAAGAACCCGACCACCGAGGAGGTCATCGCCGAGGCCAGCACCGGCGGGATCGACATGGCGGCTGCCCTCGCCTACGCCCGCGAGCAGGGCATGCCCGCGCTCCAGGAGCTGACCTTTGCCCAGCGCGGCCAGCTGCTGATGGCTGCCAGCAAGGCGCTGCACAAGTATCGCGACGAGCTGCTCGAGCTGTCGACGACCAGCGGCGGCAACACCCGCGGGGACGCCAAGTTCGACGTGGACGGCGCGACGGGGACCCTGGCCTTCTACGCCAAGCTCGGTGAGCGCCTCGGCGAGGCCCGCTTCCTGATGCACGGCGAGGGCGTCCAGCTCAGCCGCTCGCCGCGCTACTGGGGCGAGCACATGCTCGTGCCGCGCCGCGGAGTGGCGGTCCACGTCAACGCCTTCAACTTCCCCGCCTGGGGCACGGCCGAGAAGGCGGCCTGTGCGCTCCTCGCGGGGATGCCCGTCGTGAGCAAGCCCGCCACCGCGACCTCGATCCTGGCCTGGCGCATGACCCAGATCCTGGTCGAGGAGAAGGTGTTCCCGGCGGGCGCCTTCAGCCTGGTGTGCGGCTCGGCGGGGGACCTGCTCGACCACCTCGGCTGCTTCGACGTGCTGGCCTTCACCGGCTCGAGCGACACGGCCGCCAAGCTGCGCGGCGGCCCGGGCGTCCTCCAGCGAGGCGCGCGGATCAACGTCGAGGCCGACAGCCTCAACGCGGCCGTGCTGGGTCGCGACGTCGAGCCGGGCTCGGACACCTTCGACCTCTTCGTGCGCGAGGTCGTGCGCGACATGACCCAGAAGGCCGGCCAGAAGTGCACCGCGATCCGGCGGATCTTCGTGCCCCAGGACCTGCTCGAAGCGGCTCGCGAGGGCCTGGTCGAGGAGCTCTCGGCGCAGCGGACCGGCGACCCGACCCAGCGCGGGGTCAAGGTGGGTCCGCTGGCCAGCGAGAGCCAGCTGCGCGACGTGCGCGGAGGCGTCGAGCGGCTCAAGGGCTGCGCCAAGGCCGTGCACGGCGACGGCAGCCGGGGGGAGCTGACCGGGATCGACCACGACAAGGGCTACTTCATGAGTCCGGTCCTGTTCGAGGCCAGCGACGCGCGCGCCGAGGCCGTGCACGCCCACGAGGTCTTCGGGCCCGTGGCCACGATCCTGCCCTACAGCGGAGACCCGGCCGAGGCGGCCGAGCTCGTCGGGCTGGGTCAGGGCGGCCTGGTCGCGTCGATCTACAGCGACGACTTCGACGTCGCGAGCGGCGTCGCCCTGGGCATGGCCCCCTACAGCGGTCGCGTGAACCTGGGCAGCGCCAAGGTCGCCGAGCAGTCCCTCGGCCCCGGCGCAGTCCTCCCGCAGCTGATCCACGGCGGCCCGGGCCGCGCGGGTGGAGGCGAGGAGCTCGGTGGGCTGCGGGGTCTCGGCTTCTACATGCAGCGCACGGCGCTCCAGGGCTACAAGCCGGTCCTCGAGAAGATCGCCAAGCTGGGTCACCCCTCGGTCTAGTGTCTCAGACCGAGACCCGGCTCCGACGGGCCGGCTCGTCCGAGACCTGCCCCACGGGTGACGATAACGTTGGTTTGCCCCATTACGTTCGCTTTCGGCAGCGTTGATCGCCTTGGGGTTGTCGGCGGCGGCCTTCTGACGCATGCGTGGTGGTGCACCGGGCTCGCGAGAGTGACCCAGAACGTAGATTCTCGGATCGGTCCCTGGTCCTCGAGGTGGTCTGCCCCAAAACGAACGGCCTGTCGGGGCGTCCAGCGGACCGATAAGGGTTTGAGGCTGGTCTTCGGGTTGCAGAGGAGCTCCTCAGCAACTGGAGGTCGGCCATGCGACAGCGCACCACGGAGATCGAGCGGAGCCCCTACAACGGCGGGACGAAGTCCTGCGCTTGGAATGGCTGCGGGAAGACCACGCGTGAGGGCAAGCCCTTCTGCTCCGACCACGTCGAGCAGCACGGCTACGTCCAGGAGATCCTCGAGATCCTCGCGGAGAAGGAGGCCGAAGAGGAGCGCGTGCGCCAGCACGGCAGCGACGCGGTCGACCCCGAGGGCCTCAACGCCCGCGAGCTGCTCCTGCACCTCGACCAGCACGGCTCGCGCACGATCGAGCGTCTGGCTCGTGAGTTCCAGCTCGAGAGCCACGTGATCTCGGGCTACGTCGAGGCCCTCGCCAGCCGGGGCCACGTGGTCACTGGTCGCACGACCCGCGGCTCCGTCGTCGTGCAGCCCAGCGGGCACCGGCCGGCGCACCGCGCGGGCTAGGGGGGTCGCCCGATGAAGGGCAAACTCCTGCGAATCTGCGCGTGGTGCACCCGCTACCTGGGCTCCCGCACCAGCGAGAGCACGGCCGGCTTTGCCCAGCGCGGTCACAACGTGAGCCACGGGATCTGCTCCGAGTGCGTCCAGCACCTGGAGCAGGATTGGCGCGAGCGCCCGGCTGAGAGCGGCTAGCGCGGATGGCGGTTAGCTACCAATCCTCGCGGCGCGGGTAGGCCCGCTCGATGTACTCCGCGAGGGCCTCGGTCCGCTCGTCGCTGCCGGCATCCTTTCGGACCCTGAGCAAGTCGCGCACGATCTCGCCCGCGCTTTGATAGCGGGCCTCGCGCTCCTTGGACATCATTCGGTAGAGGATCGGCGTGATCTCCTGGGTGATCCCCGGGGCGAGGTTGCGCGGATCGGGCACCGGGTCCTGGAGGTGGTGCAGGCAGATCTCCTCGGGGGTCGAGCCGCGGAAGGGCGGGCGCCCGGTCAGCATGTGGAACCAGGTCGCGCCCAGCGAGTAGATATCGGCGCGCACGTCGACGTCGTCGAGGGCCTGGATCTGCTCGGGCGAGATGTAGAAGGGCGAGCCCAGCACCAGGCGCTCGTCGCTGGCCTCGTCGGTGCGCTTGGCCAGGCCGAGGTCGCAGAGCTTGGCCACGCCGTCCCGGTTGACCATCAGGTTGCCGGGCTTGACGTCGCGGTGCACGAGGTCGTGCTTGGCCGCGTGGTCGAGCGCTCGCGCCGCCTGGACGATGATGTCGATCGCGGTGTCGGGGTCGATGTAGCCCGTGTCGTCGATCATCTCCTGCACGGTCACGCCCGAGACGTATTCCATCGCGAAGTAGTGCAGGTCCTGGCAGGAGCCGACGTCGTAGGCCTGGACCATGTTGCTGTGGTTCAGGCGCGCGGCGGCCATCGCCTCCTGGTGGAAGCGGTTGATGAAGTCGTCGTCGAAGAGCAGCTTGGGGTCGAGGATCTTGAGCGCCACGATCCGGTCGAGGTTGAGCTGACGCGCCGCGAACACGAGCGCCATGTTGCCGCGACCCAGTGAGCGCAGGATCCGATAGCCCTCGATCCGGTCGTCGGCGATCTTGGTCTCGAGCGCGCGGCACACGAGCGGGATCTCGTCGTCGTTGAGGTAGCCGCGGGCGCGCAGGATCTGGCCGATGAAGCGGCGGCTGCCCCGCTCGCGCATGTTCTTCTGCTCGGAGACGGCCTCCTCGGCCTGCTTGCGGGTGATCAGGCCCAGGTTGACCGCGACCTCGCCGAAGAGGGGCAGGCCCCCGCGGGGCGTCATGTCGGCGGCCACGGCCAGCTGGCCGCGCCGCTCGTCTTGCTGGTCACGCCGCAGCTCCTCGACGTGGAGCTCGACGAGGCGCTCCAGCACGCGCCGCCGGCCGAGCCGGGTCATTTGGCCGGCCCGCGAGAGGATGTGATCCAGGCTGTGCTGGAAGTTGCGCTTGACCTGCAAGGTCAGGGCTCGCTTGACCCGGCTGAAGGGGATCACGTCCAGCTCGCTCGCGATCCGGCCGAAGAGCACCTCCTCGTGGATCACCTCCACGCAGTGGCGGACGCGGCGGGCGCGGGGCAGGAGCTCGGGGTCGACCTTGTCCTGCTTGGCGAGGATCTCGTCCACGCCCACGTCCAGGCCGATATCGAGCGCCTTGGCCTTGAGCGAGAGGGCTTCCTCGACGTCGTCGGGGTCGGCGGCGCCCAGCTCGAGCAAGACCTGGCCCATGAAGGAGTCCGAGTGGGGCGAGAAGGCCGAGCCCGCGAGCCCCGCCGCGCGCAGGTAGATCTCGTGGGCGCGCTCGATGTCGCCGATCAGGTGGCCGGGGATCTTGACCCGGGGCGGCGGCTTGCCGGCGCGCTGGGCCTCGAGCTCCTCCTTCTCGCGCGAGAGCGCCAGGGCCGCGGCCTTCTTGATGGCTTCGCCCACCCGCTCGCGTGTGTCGAGGCCGACGCGGATCAGGCGGTCGCGCTTGAGCTGCTTGCGCAGCATGATCTCGATCTTGTTGCTCGACGACTTGCCCTTGTCGGAGTGGGTCACCAGCGCGACCAGGGCTGCGGACTCCATGTTCCGGTTGCGGCCAGCCAGGTAGCGCTCGAGCTCCTCGAAGAGCTCGCGCGTCTTGCGGTAGGCGAAGGAGCGGCTGTCGGCCACGAAGATGAAGCCGTGGCAGCCCGAGAGCACGATCCGGCGCGCGAGCTCGGCCTCGGCGCGGCCAGGGAGGGCGTAGACGTCCACGTAGATGGGCAGGCTGCCGACCTTGCCCATCGCGAACTCGGCGTGGTCGCAGAGGAGCGTCCGGCCAGCCCGGTCGTGGAGCTGGGTCAGGGGCCCGCGCTGATTCCGCGCCGTCATGGCGTGGTAGGCCTCGAGGGCCGCGGACTTGCCGCTGCCGTCCGCCCCGACCATGGCCAGGCGAACTCGGATCTCCTGCAGGCTGCTCACGCTGGAGAGTAGCCCAGCGAATGTCAGCCAGGCAATGAAGAGATTAGGCGGGGGCCCCGGGGGCCTGAGGAGCCTGGCTGGGAGCGGGATCCTCGCCCTTCTCCTCCGCGACCACCTCCTCCTCGGGCTGGCCGAGGAAGAGCACGGCGGCGACCGCGCCGCAGGTAATGAAGATGTCGGCCACGTTGAAGGTCGGCCAGGTGTTCGTGTCGAAGAAGCGCGTCGTCAGGTCGTAGAGGAACCCGCTGGGCGGCGTGTGCCAGTCGATGAAGTCGCGCACGTAGCCGAAGACCATGCGGTCCCAGAAGTTGCCGGCGACCCCCGCCAGGATCAGGCCCATCACGACCGCCGTCAGCTTGATCCGCTGGCGGGCCACGTGGACGAAGTAGGGGACCGCCACGAAGGCGACCAGGGTCACGACCATGAAGAAGGTGTGCTTGCCGCGGAACATGCCGAAGGCCGCGCCCCAGTTGCGGGCGTGGGTCCAGGACCACCAGGAGAAGATCCGGTGCGTGTCGCGCGGCTCGGGCAGGTAGTGGAAGGCCACCTCCTTGCTGACGAGGTCCAGCGCGAGCCCGATCAGGAAGGCCCCGAGCATCAGGCTCCAGCGCTGCGTCCAGGGCTTGCGCTTGCCCAGGACGAAGGCTCCGCCGCCCAGGGCGAGGAGGAGGATCAGGGCACCGAAGATCAGGGTCTGCATGAGTCGCCCATGAGAGCGGAGGAGCCGCTGAGCGGCAAGGGCCACCGGCCTTCGCCAGGGAGACGCTCGGGCGGGCCGCGAGGTTTAGCCGCTGGCGGACCTTGCAAAGCGACCCCCGGCGGCGGTCCGAGTCGCTAGACTGCGCACCGTGGGCGAGAAGAAGACGCGCTACAACGAGCTGCTCGACGTCCCGAATCACATTCGGGACCCCGACCTCTATCAGCTCCTCGGGCTCGACCGAGGGCAGTTTCAGGAGTCGGACGTCGACGCGGCCTACAAGGAGCGGATGAGCAAGCTCCAGCGCATTCGCAGCCCCAAGCACAAGAGCTTCATCGAGTTCCTCAAGGGCGAGCTGCGGCGGGGGCGGACGACCCTCACCAACGCCAAGCGGCGCGAGGAGTACGACGAGGAGCTGCTCGGCGAGCGACGCGAGCAGCTGACCATGATCCTCGACGTCGTGCTCAGCGACGGCGTCCTGAGCGAGATCGAGGAGGAGCGCCTCCGCTCGGTCGCCCAGGACGTGGGCCTGTTCCCGGCCGAGTGCGAGCGCGTGATCGCCGAGGAGCTGTCCAAGCGCGGCGCCGTGCGCGAGCGCGACAAGCCAGCGGCGCCTCCTCCTCAGGCGGCTCCCCCGGCCCAGCGGCCAGCCCCGGGTCCAGGACCGGGGCACGGCGCGAGCGACTCGGGGGTGATCCTGGCGGAGCCCGTGGCGGGCTCCTGGGGGGCGACCTTCTCGACCAGCCAGAGCGGCGAGGGCTTCTTCCCGACCGCCGCGCCCGTCGATCAGCGCCCCGCGAGCGACTCGGACATTCAGCGCAAGATCCAGGAGAAGCTGCGCCCGCCCACGCGGCGCCCCAGCTCTCGCCCCGCGAGGCCGCCCAGCGAAGAGATCGTGACCGCGGAGCTGGTCGAGGAGCCCGCAGCGCCACGCCGCCCCAGCGGGAAACCCGCCTCGGGCCGGCCTCAGCGCCCGACGGGCCGCCGCCCCGGGAGCGGGACGGGTCGTCCTGGCTCGAGCGGGGCGAAGCGCCCAGCGGCCCGCCAGCAGACCCAGCGTCGTCAGGCGCCCCCGCAGCAGCCGCCGCAGCAGCAGCAGCAGCAAGCCAGCTGGGGTCAGCAACAGCAACAGCAACAGCAAGCCGGCTGGGGTCAGCAGGCGAAGCCGGCCAAGGCGACCGGCTGGGGTCAAGCCAGCCGGGTCCGGCAGGTTGGCGTGTGCACGGGCTGCCTGACGCCCGTCACCGACGCGGAGCTGACCACCGGCAAGGCGGAGCGCTTCCCCGACGGGCGCATGCACTGCCCCTCTTGCACGAACCGCCTCGTGGCGGGCCTGATCTGCGCGCGCTGCTACAGCCGGATCACGCGCACCGACATGAAGGGCCGCGACCTGGTGATCGAAGGCGGCCGCGTCAGCCACGGGCGCTGCGTTCGCGGACGATAGGGGTGCTGTATGCCTGGGAGGGCTGCGCCCCTCCAGCCCCCCCATCTCTAGGCCCGGCTACGACTCGGCGATCGCGTGCTGCGGGGCTCGCAGTGGAGACGCCCATGAGTCTCCGAACGCACCCGATCGCCTAACGTCGTATCCTCTGAGGCACGACTCGAGGGCTCCTTGCGGGAAGGGTGGGTTGGGGGTGGTTTGGGAGTGGCGCTGCTTCGCTCCGGGTGAGCCCGAGCTCCTGGCCGAGACCCTCGAGGAGCGCGAGGACCTCTACGTCCTGGCCGAGCACCTCGGGCCCGAGCGGAACCTCAAGCTGCGCGGCGGCGAGCGGGTCGAGCTCAAGCTGCGCGAGGAGCGCCACGAGTCCGGCGACGAGCGCTGGGCCAAGGTCTTCGCCCACGACCTGCCGGTGCCGCCCTGGGAGGCGCGCGAGCTGGCTCCCGCGCTGCTCCCCGGAGGCCGGGTCCCGGTCCGACCGATCCGCAGCGCCAGCGAGCTGGTCCAGTTCGTGCACGACGTCGGCCTGGGGGCCGGCCGCGTGATCCCGGTCCGCAAGCGCCTCGAGCGGAGCTTCCGCGCTGGGGTCCAGCTCGAGCGCGGCGCGCTGGTCTGCGCCGGCGCGCCCTACTCGACCTGGGCCCTCGAAGGCTACGAGCGCGAGGACCTCCTCCGCGCTCGCACCCGCCTGGCGCCCCCGCCCCAGCCGCCCATGGGCTACGCGGCCTTCCTGGCGAGCCTCGGCGCGTGAAGCTCGACTCGCGCGCGCTGTGGGTGGAGCTGCTCGCGGCTCCAGCCTTGCTCCTGGGGTGGCTCGGGCTCGTCCTCTACCAGCACGGGCAGCCCGGCGGCGTCACGATCGAGCAGCTGGCCTTCGGCGGCTTGCTCCTGCCGGCCCACCTGGCGCGCGCGCTCGCCTGGCGAGGCGCGCTCGAGGCGCCGGGGCCCGCGGCGATCGGGCTCGAGCTCGCGGCGCTCGTGACCCTTGGGTTGGGGTGGACGCAGACGGCGCTGGTGCTGGGGACCCTGGTCGCCCTGGGCCAGGTCGCGCTGGTGCGCCCGCAGGAGCCAGGGCCGCTGGCCCGCCCGACGCGAGCCCTCGGCTGGCTGGCGCTGATCGGGGCGCTGGGGGCGCTGGGCTTGGCGGCTCAGCAGGGCCGCCCGACGGTGCCCACGCGGCTCCTGCTCTTGCTGCCGCTCCTGCTCGAGGCCTGGCGCGGGCCACAGGACGAGGGCGCTGGCCTGCGCCGCTTCGCGGCGGGCTGCGCGGTCGCGGTCCTGGCCCTCAGCCGGCTGGAGGTCCTGCTCGGGCTCTTCGCGGGGGCCTTCGCCCTGGCCGCGGCCGGCGTGGCGCACTCGGGAGGGTCCCGCCGCGCCGTGCTGCGGGCGGCCTTCCCGGCGCTGGTGCTGGCGCTCGGCTACGCCGCCGGTGAGGTGCTGATCCGCGTCGCCTTCGGGCGCGGGGCCGCTTCGATCGCGGTCGGGAAGTCCGAGGTCGAGCCCGGCGGCGAGACGACCTGGACGCCGCCCGCGGGCGCCGGCGGAGAGGCCGCCGAGCCGGTCGTCAATCGCTGGAACGCGCGCGGCTACCACGACGTGGACCACGAGCTGCCCAAGCCAGCCGGCGCGCTGCGGGTGCTGGTCCTGGGCGACAGCTTCGTCGAGGGGCGTCAGGTCGAGCGCGAGCAGCTCTTCCACCGCCAGCTCGAGCGGCGCCTGGCCGAGCGGCTCGGGCGGCCCGTCGAGGCGATCGCCCTCGGCAAGAGCGGCTGGGGCCAGGGCGAGGCGCTGGCGGCCCTCGAGGCGGAGGGCCTCGCCTACCAGCCCGACCTCGTGCTCTGCGAGTTCCTGCCCGCCAACGACGTGCGCGACAACCACCCCGAGCTCGAGGCCGCCGCCGAGCGGGAGCTGGTGCGCAGCAGCTGGGCGCGGCCGCTCCAGATCGACGCGGCGCGCAAGCGCCTGCTCCTGGCCGAGCGCCTGTGCGGGAAGCTGGACCAGGTCCTGCGGCGGCTCTCGGGCAGCAGCGGCTGGCTCGACGCCGGGGTCTACGAGGAGCAGCCCCAGCGCCTCGGCGAGGCCTGGGGCGAGGCCTGGCGGCGGACCGAGGCGCTGCTGGGGCAGCTCCACGAGCGGGCGAGGGAGGCTGGCGCGGGGCTGGGCTTCGTGGTCTTCCCGGCCCAGCACGAGGCCGAGGCCCACGCGGCCGCGCGCGACGACTACGCCTACCCCGCGCGGCGCGTGCGCGAGCGCTGCGCGGCGGCTCGGATCCCCTGCCTCGACCTGACGCCGACCTTCGCGGCGGTCCCCGAGATCCCCGCGCTCTACTGGGCGGGCGACGGGCACTGGACGGCGGCGGGGCACGCCCTGGCGGCCGAGGCCACGGCCCGTTGGCTGGCCGAGGGACCGCTGCGCGAGCGCCTCGCGTCCCCGGCTCCCCCGCGCTAGGTTCGACCTCTCGGAGGGAGGCTCTGTGCCGGATCTGGACGACGGTGAGACCACCACGATGCAGGGGTCGGCCAAGACCCCTTACGTGCTCAAGAACGAGGGCGGGGTCTACTCCTGCACCTGTCCGGCCTGGCTGCACCAGGCGCTCCCGATCGACCTCCGCACCTGCAAGCACCTCAAGAAGCTGCGCGGCGTCGACGCCGAGGTCGAGCGGGTCGGCGACGCCGCCAAGCGCGGCCCGGTGCGCAAGGGCGCGGCGGACAAGCCGCCGCTCCTGCTCGCGCACTCCTGGACGCCCAGGAGGACCCGACCGGCTGGTGGATGAGCGAGAAGCTCGACGGGGTGCGGGCCTACTGGACCGGCGAGGAGTTCGTCTCGCGCCTCGGCAACCGCTACCTGGCACCGGACTGGTTCACCGAGGGCCTCCCCAGCCACCCCCTCGACGGCGAGCTCTGGATCGGGCGCGGGCACTTCCAGAAGACCGTGAGCGTCGTCCGGCGCGCCAAGGGCGGCGAGCTGTGGCGCGAGGTGCGCTACCTCGTGTTCGACGCCCCCGAGCAGGGCGGCCACTTCGAGGCGCGCCACGAGCACCTGAGCGAGCTCTTGGCCGCGCAGGCGCCCTTCGCCGAGGCCGTGGCGCACGAGCGCTGCGAGGGACCCGACCACCTGCAGGAGGAGCTGGCGCGGATCGAGGAGCTCGGCGGTGAGGGGCTGATGCTCCGCCAGCCCAAGTCCCCCTACGAGGTGGGTCGCTCGTGGACCTTGCTCAAGGTCAAGAGCTTCTGCGACGCCGAGGCCAAGGTCGTGGGTTACACGGCGGGCAAGGGCAAGCACAAGGGCAAGACGGGCGCGCTCTGCCTGGTGACCCCTGAGGGGATCGAGTTCTCGGTCGGCACGGGCCTGAGCGAGAAGGAGCGGCT
>CALDQK010000462.1 GCA_937911525.1 uncultured bacterium | reverse complement strand
GCCGAGCCCCTGTGGCTGGACGCCGAGGGCGCGCAGCCGGTCAGCGGCGCGCTCGTGCTCCGCGCCGGCGCGGTCGCGAGTCCGAGCGGCGAGGCGGTGTGGCTGATCGGCGGCGTGCTGAACCCCGCCGAGACCGGCGGCGAGCGGAAGATCAACCGCGGCGTGCAGCGCGTGCACCCCAGCGAGGGGGTGAGCTTCCTCGACATCGAGCTCGCCGCGCAGCGCGAGGCGCCCCTGGCCTTCGCCAGCCGCCAGGACGGGGTGTTGGTCTTCGCCGGCGAGATCAACGGCTTCCCCGTCCGCGAGGCCGAGCAGCTGACCCCGACCCAGCGCCCCCTGCCCTCTCTCCCCGGCGGCCGCGCCGCGCCGCGCGGCCTGCTCCTCAGCGAGGGCGTGGTCCTGCTCGCCGGGGGACGCGAGGCGGACGGCTCGCCCAGCTTCCTGGTCGACCTGATCCTGCCCCCGGGCGCCGCGCTGCGCGACGGCGAGCAGGCCTACCGCGCGGCGGCCGCCGAGCGCGACGCGACCCGCGCTCGCCAGGACGACCTGGCCACCACCGGCGCCGACCTCGGCGCCGCCCAGAGCGAGCGCGACCGGCTGGCCGCCGAGCTGAGCGCGACCGAGCGCCGGCTGGCCGACACCCGAGCCTGGATCCTGCGCTCGAGCGAGGCCCTCGACGCCGCCCGCGAGGCGACCCGCGTCGCCGAGGCCCGCGCCAGCCAGCTCGCCGCCGAGGTGGCCGAGCTCGAGCAGCGGGTCGCGGCCGCCCGCCAGGCCGCGGCCCAGAGCGCGGCCGACCTCGCCGCCGCCGAGCAGGCCCTCGACCAGGCACGTAAGGATCGGGCCGAGGCCGACGCCAAGGCCGAGGCCTGCCGCCGGGCCGCGACCAACCTCCAGACCCAGATCAGCAACGCCCGCGCCCGGATCGGTCAGCTCGAGGCCGAGCGCTCCGCGCTCCAGGCGCAGCTCTAGCAATCACCCTCGAACCCCTTCCTCCCCTGCCGCCCCGTCTCCCCTTCGGGAGGCGGGGCGGCGGACTCTCCGGTGAATCGCGCATGAGCAACACACCTCACGACGCCCTGGTTCGACGCGCCCTCTCGCGCCCGGAGCTGGCGGGTCCCTACCTGGCCTCGGTGCTGCCAGCGGAGCTGCTGGCCCACCTCGACCTCGACGCCCTCGAGCCTCGGGACGCCGGCTTCATAGACCCCGTGCTGAGCGGACGCCAGGCCGACTTCCTCTACGAGGTCCCCTTCGCTGGCGGCGGGCGAGCGCTGCTCTACGTGCTCCTCGAGGCCCAACGCTGCGTCGATCGGCTGATGGCGCTCAGGCTCTTCATCTACACCGCCCGGGCCCTGGATCGGTGGCTGCAGCGGAACCCCCGGGGGGAGCGGGTCCCGCCGATCGTGCCGGTCGTGCTCTACAACGGACGCGAAGCCTGGACCGCGCCGACCCGCCTGCGCGAGCTCTTCTGGCTCCCGGAGCCAGGCTTGCCCCGCGAGCACTTCCCCGAGCTGAGCTACTTCGTCGACGACCTCCGGCGCTGCGGGGACGAGGGGCTCGAGCAGCGAGCGGTGCCCCCCTTTGGGCTGGTCACGCTGCTCTTGATGCGTCACTTCGACGACGCCGAGGAGGAGTTCCGGGCGTTCGTCGTAGAAGTCGCCCGCTGGATCAACCGCGTCGAGCGACGTGACGATTTGATCTCGTGCTTCACCTATATACTCAAGGCTGGCTCTGGCGGAGTGGACGTTCTCGACTCGCTCCGGCCACAGCTCACGCCGCAAACCGAGGAGGTCGCCGTGTCGATTGCAGATGCCTTGCGCGAAGAGGGGCGCGTCAAGGGGCGCGAAGAGGGGCGCGAAGAGGGGCGCGTCAAGGGGCGCGAAGAGGGGCGCGTCGAGGGGCGCGAAGAGGGGCGCGTCGAGGG
>CALDQK010000461.1 GCA_937911525.1 uncultured bacterium | reverse complement strand
CGGGCCCCCTGCCGCTCGAGCGCGCGCTCGAGCTGACCCGCCAGGTGGCCGAGGGCCTGGCGCACGCCCACGCGGCGGGCGTGCTGCACCGCGACCTCAAGCCGAGCAACGTGCTCCTCGACGACGAGGGGCGCGCGAAGCTGGTGGACTTCGGCCTGGCCCGCCTGAGCGACCGCAGCCGCCTGACCGAGAGCCACGCGGTCATGGGCAGCCCCGCCTACATGTCGCCCGAGCAGGCGCAGGGCCAGCCGGCGGACGAGCGGAGCGACGTCTACGCGCTCGGCGGCTTGCTCTACGCCCTGCTCTGCGGGCGGCCGCCCTTTCGCGGGCAGGGCAACGTGCTCCTCCTGCTCCAGGCGATCGCCCGTGAGCCCCCGCCGCCCCTGCGCGCGAGTCGCCCCGAGGTGCCCGCCTGGGTCGAGCGGCTCTGCCTCGACGCCCTGGCCAAGGACCCCGACCTGCGCCCGGCCAGCGCAGCCGCCTTCGCCGAGCGTCTGCGGAGCGGCCCCAGCTCCACCGCGCAGCGCCGGCCCCTGGTCGCGCTCGGGGCCCTGGCCCTGGCCTCCGCGGCCTGCGTCGCGCTCCTCGCCCGCGGCCCCGCGCCTCCGCCCTCTCCGACCCCCGCGCCGAGCGCGGCTCCTCTCCGCGCAGCGGCCCAGGCCAGCCCCAGTCCCAGCCCGAGCGCGAGCGGGCGCACTGGACACCGGCGCTGGGACCGTCGCCTCAAGCTCAGCGACAAGCCCTGCGCGGCGTGGATCCGCGGCGACCGGCTCCTGGCCCTCGACTTCCTCGGGCGAGCGTGCGCCTGGCCGCTCGACCCCGATCGACCCGGCGAGGCGGAGCTGCTCTTCGACCTCGGGCTGGAGCGGCACGCCGACGCTGGCGCGATCCCGGTCAACCTCTTCCTGCACCGGGGCGCCTGGTACGTCGTGCACCGCTACCGCCTGCTCCGTCGGGTCGAAGGGCCGCGGCTGACCTGCTCCGCGCACGAGGTCCGCTTCTGCGAGCCCGCGGGCGACGACCTCCTCCTGCCCGACATCGACGAGTCGACCCTCAGCCGCTGGCAGCCCCCCCGAGGTCGGCCTAGCGCGTTGGCGCGCGCGCCCCAGGCGCGCGAGGGCGACGAGTCGCGCATCCTCGGCGGCGCACAGCGGCTCTCCTCCGGGCAGACCTTCTGCTGGACCCTGAGCCACCTCCTGCTGCTCGAGCCCGGGAGCAGCGCCTTCACCCACCTGCCGAACCACTGGCGAGGTCCGCTGGAGCACAAGCAGGTGACCCTCGCGGCGGACGAGGACCGCTTCGCCAGCTACGGGGACGGCAGCCAGATCCTCCTCGGTCGCCTCTCCAGCGACGACCAGTGGCAGCGGCTGCCGATCCCCTCCGCGCTGATTCACGTGTTCGGACCGCGCGGCATGGCCTTCATGGGCGATCGCTTCTACGCCGTGGGCAAGGTCGGCCTGGGAGCCGTGATCCTGGCCTGGGACCTGCGCGAGCGGCGGCTGATCCACCGCCACCGCGTCTCCCCCGATTCCCAGCCGCTCAACCTCTCGGTCTCACCCGCGGGGGACCTGCTCGCGGTCGGGCTCTCCAACGGTCAGGTGCGGCTGCTCGGCGTCGACGCGCTCGACCCGGCTCATTGACGCGAAGGGCGCCGGAGCCCCAGCGAGCGCATCCGCGAGGAGAGCGTGTTGGGGTTCATGTCCAGGAGCTCGGCGGCGCCGCCCGCGCCGGAGACCTTCCAGCCCGTCCGCTCCAGCGCGCGGACCAGGTTGGCTCGCACGAAGGCCGAGACCTCGGCGTCGCTCAGGATCTCGCCCTCTCCGGCCTCGGCCGCCAGCTCGGGCGGGTGCCCGCTCCTCGGCTCCGCGCTGGGCTCGAGCTCGATCCGCAGCCGGCCGCCGCGGGCCAGGATCAGCGCGCGCTCGATCACGTTCTCGAGCTCGCGCACGTTGCCGGGCCAGGCGTAGCGGGTCAGCGCCCGCACGTCGGCCCGCCGCAGGCGCGCGCAGGGCACCCCCAGTCGGCGGCAAGCGCGCGCGAGGAAGTGGCCGGCCAGGGCCGGCACGTCCTCGAGTCGCTCGCGCAGCGGCGGGACGCGCAGCGGGAACACCGAGAGGCGGTAGTAGAGGTCCTCGCGAAAGCGCCCCGCGGCGGCCTCCGCGGCCAGGTCGCGGTTGGTGGCCGCCACGATCCGCACGTCGACCCGCTGAGTGCGGTCCTCGCCGACGCGCGAGAACTCTCCCTCCTGAAGCGCGCGCAGGAGCTTGCCCTGCAGCTCGAGCGGGATCTCACCGACCTCGTCCAGGAAGAGCGTCCCCCCGTCGGCGATCTGAAAGCGCCCCGCCCGCTCGCGCAGGGCGCCGGTGAAGGCTCCCCGCGCGTGCCCGAAGAACTCGCTCTCGAAGAGCTCGCGCGGGATCGAGGCGCAGTTGACCCGCACCAGCGGCCGCCCGGCCCGCCGGCTGTGTTCGTGCAGCGCGTTGGCGACCAGCTCCTTGCCCGTGCCCGACTCCCCTTCGATCAGGACCGTGGCGTCGCTCTGGGCGACCACCTCGAGCTGGCGCAGGACGCGCTGGATCGCGGGCGAGTCACCCACGATCCCGCCCAGCGAGCGCC
>CALDQK010000460.1 GCA_937911525.1 uncultured bacterium | reverse complement strand
CCCGCCGGGAAGGCCAGTTCCTCGCGCGCGACCAGCCGACCGTCGTCGGTGAAGGCACGCAGGACGGCGGTTTCCTCGGCTCGGTCGTCGGCCCGCTCGGCGCGCAGCGTGATTGCCCCACCGTCGAGCACGGGCGGGCGCAGGATCATCGGCGCCGTCGCGCCGGGACCGTCGGTGACCAGGGTCAGCGGTCCGAACCGGACCAGGCCCGTGGCGAAATCATCCGAGCCGCCGTGGTCCAGCCGTCGCTCGCGGCCACGTGCTCCTCACGCAGGTCCGAGCCGCGCCAGCCTGGGGTGCGGATCTTGTCCTTGGGCGCGGGGACCCGCTGCTCGATCGTCGCGCCCGCGCCGTCGAGGCGCACGCTCACCCGCCGCTGCGCGCTCCCGCTCCACACCTGGTGGTGCTCGGGGTAGGTCGTGCGGCGCGGGAGGCGCTTGGGCGGCTCCCGCGCGGCCAGCGCGCGCAGCTGCCCCTCGCACTGGGTGACCTTCCACTCCGCCTGACGGAAGCGCATCTTCATCGCCTCGTCCGTCTGGATCTCGTAGTGCTCCCGCACGTTGTCGCCTCGCGCCGCGCGAGGGTCGTTGAGGTAGACGGTCTTCTTGACCAGCACGCGCCGGGTGTGGTTCCGGTTGGCCTCGACGGCGTTCTTGGCAGCCAAGAGCTCTCGCTCGGTGCGCTGCACGGCCGCCAGCCAAGGCGGATAGGCCGGGTTGGGCACCGTGTAGGCGTGGGGCACGTTCACCGTCTGCTCGCGCGCGCGGTAGTCGGCCTGCAGCGGCCCCAGGATCAGGCGCCCGGGCTGCTCGGCGCGCGCAGCGAAGGCCGCGCGCGAGCCTGGGCCCACGCCCAGGCGCGCGAGCAGGCCGCGCAGGCCGAGGGGCTTCTCCCCCGCGTAGAGCGCGTCCACCGAGGGCGGCGCCTCGCCGCCGATCGCAGGCAGCAGCGCCGCGACCCGCGGCGCGAGCAGCGGACCCAGGTCGGCGCCCTTGGCCCCTTCGCCCGTCACCGAGCGGCGCGCCAGGGTCAGGGCCGCGCGGGTGAAGCTGGCGCCCGCCGCCTCGGCGGCGGACAGGGCCGCGTCCAGCTGGCCGAGGACCTCCTCGCGCAGGCGCTGGGCCAGCTGCGCGGGCCGGGGGTCACCCAGGTCCTGCGAGGCAGCCGCGAGGTGCGCCGCGCGGCGCGCCAGCTCGCAGCGCCGCTCGAGGTCCGCTGCGCCCCAGGCTCCGGCGATCTCCTGGCGGCGCCCCTCGATCTCCTGCACGAACACGCGGAAGGGGCCCATGGCCTGCTCGCGGTCCTCGGAGAAGGGCACGGCCTGGACGAAGGCCACCTCCTCGCGGACCTGCTCCAGGGTCGCGCCCGTCTCCACGGCGCGCGCGACGCGCTTCTCGACCGAGGACCAGCGCATGCCCCCGGGGAAGGCGTTGTCGATCGGGAAGCCGCGCTCGGAGTGCAGCAGGGCGACCAGCTCGGGGCCCGCCTCGCCCCGTCGGTAGACGAGGAAGTGCCGCTTCTTGCCCTGGGCCCGATAGACCGCGCTGCGCTCCTCGGGCAGGACCAGGAAGAGCTCGCCCCGCGAGAGCCCCTGCCCCGCGAGCGCGCCCTCGCCCCCGCCACCGCTGGGCCGGAAGGCCGCCGCCGCGACGCTCAGGCGCACCTCGGCGTCCGAGCGGATCGCGTCACAGTAGAGCGCCAGCTCGCCGCCCGCCGCGGCGAGCTCGACCAGCTCGTAGCTCTTGTCGCCCAGCGTCACCTGACGACGCCGGCTCGAGCCGGCGTCGTTGGCGACCTCGTTCAGCTCGCTCAGGTTCCCCGCGACGCCGCCCAGGCCGACCTCGACCCCGCCGCCGCCCGACGTCGGCGGGGTGTCCGTGTTCGAGCAGCCCGCGCCGAGCGCGAGCGCGAGCATGAGCAGCAGCCCGCGCACGCTCAGCTGCCGCTGCCCGGATACCAGAGCCGAATCCGGCGGGCGAGGGTCTCCCCCATGGCCTCGTAGGCGGCGCCGCTGCCGTCGCCGCCCGAGAAGTCGATGTGGATCTTGCGCACGTGGTTCATGTCGAGCGGGTAGGTCCGCTCGCTCCCGCCGGCCACCCGCAGCTTGGCGAAGGGCACCACGAAGTGCGCCTCGACCTCGTCGCTCTGGCAGCTGACGAAGAGCAGCGCGTCGACCTCGAGTTCGCGGGCCAGGGCCGCGATCTCGTCGTCGGCGGTCTGCAGGTTGGCGAAGATCGTCCCGCCGATCCCGCCCTGCAGGCTGCGGCTCCCCGGCATGTGGGCGACGCCCCCCGGGCTGCCGATCTGGCCCAGCGCGGGGCCGCCCTCGTAGGCGCGAATCCCGACCGAGGCCACCGCCTCCTGGTCCTTGTTCCGCGCCGAGAGCTGCGCGGTCAGGCTGCCCATTTGGGCAGCCTTCTCCTGCATGACCTCGAGCCCGAGGGCCGAGACGGCCGGCGCCGGGAGCGCCACGGTCAGGCCGCGCTTGTTCAGGCCGAGCGCCAGCCCCTTGCAGACCGCTGCGGGCAGCCCGCGGATCGGGTTCTTGCTCTCGTTGATCAGCTGGAAGCCTTCGAAGCAGCTCACGATCGCGACCCGCTTCAGCTCGTGGTCGCCGCGATAGACCTCGCTGAACTCGTAGCTGTAGCAGACGTCGTCGACCTCGGCGGCCTCGACCAGGAAGGCGTCGCTGACCTCCTTGTCGAGCGGGACGGGCGTCGAGCAGCCGCTGGCCAGCGAAAGAATGGCCACGAAGGCCCCGAGACAGATCGTGCGCATGGTTCCCCAACCTCTTCGTTCAGGTGAGGAATCTAGCAAGCGCGCAGGTCCACTTCAGCGGGGTCGCTGCCCGCCGGTGTGCAGAATCGGAGCCTTCAAAGCACCCGCGCGCGCCGGCCCTCGATCCGCAGCCGCCCCTCGGCGAAGAGCCGGATCGCGGCCGGGTAGAGCTCGCACTCGGCCGCGAACACGCGCTGGGCGAGGGACTCGGGCGTGTCCTCCTCGAGCACGGGCACCGCCTGCTGCGCCACGATCGGCCCGTGGTCGTATTCGTCGTCCACGAAGTGGACCGTGCAGCCCGAGACCTTGACCCCGGCCGCCAGGGCCGCCTCGTGGACCCGCTGCCCGTAGAAGCCCTTGCCCGCGAAGGCCGGGATCAGGGCCGGGTGAATGTTGAGCACGCGCCCCTGGAAGTCGGCTGGGATCGGCCGCAGGAGCTTCATGTAGCCCGCCAGGCACACCAGCTCGGCCTGGGCTGCCCGGGCCTCGGCGAAGGTCGCCGCGGTGAAGGCGGCGAGGTCGGGGTGCTCGCGCCGGCGCACGACGGCGGTCGGCACGCCGGCCGCCTGGGCGCGCTCGAGCCCGTAGGCGTCGGGGCGGCTGGCTACGACGCGCACGACCTCGATCGGCAGCTCGCCGGCGGCCGACAGGTCGAGCAGGTTCTGCAAGGTCCGGCCGCTGCCCGAGAGGAGCACGGCCACCCGCAGCTCGCTCACCCGATCTCCCCGCGCAGCTCACGCCGGATCGCCTCGACCTCGCCCGCGACCTCGCGGAAGCGCTCGTGGTAGTCGGCCAGGAGGACCTTCTCCTCCTCGCTGCGGTCCACGAAGGGGGTCGCGAGCGCGTCGTCGACGGCGCGCTGAATCCGCGGGCCGAAGCTGAACAGCCCCGCCGCGTCGCGCAGGAAGGCGTCGCGCTCCGAGGTCCGGTCGTAGCCCTTGCTCTGCTCGCGCAGGGCCTCGATCACGGGCGCCCGCCCGCCGAAGGCCTCGAGCACGAACTCGGAGTAGAAGCCGATCAGCGGCCGGAGCGCGTCGGGGCGCTGGCGCGCGGCGTCGACGTAGGCCGCCAGGGTCTGGCTCGCGCGCTGGTAGCCGCGCTGGGCGACGTGAACGGGAGCGCGCCGGCGCAGGCGCTCCTCGCCGATCCAGGCTCGCCGCAGGGCAGGCGCCAGGTAGGAGAGCAGCGCGGCCCGGTCCCCGCGGAAGAGCGGCGCGAAGCGGTCGACCTGCTTGCCGTAGCGAGCCTCGTCGAGGGCGCCGGCCTCCTCGGGGTGCAGGAGCTGGCTCAAGGGCGAGAGCGCGAGCAGCTCGGCCAGGCGCGCCTCGCGCGAGCTGGGCGGCTTGCGCGGCGCCTTGGCGGCCGAGGCCCCGCAGCCGGGGCACTCCTTGAGCGGCGGCGGGCGCTCGTCGCCCTTGCCCGCCCGCTGGGCGAGCGAGGTCCCGCAGGCCTGGCAGGCGGGGTCCTCGGGGCCGCGGGCCCGGCGCCGCAGCAGCTCGCCCAGGCGGTGCAGCGCCAAGAGGTCGCCCGTGGGCGGGTCCGCCGAGGCGAAGCGCTCGCGGACCTCGGCCTGGAAGCTGGCCGGGATCTCGGGCGGACTCCAGCGGCTCTCCATGGCCAGGACCGCCAGCTGCAGGGGCGCGTCGCTGAAGCGCAGGCCCAGCTTGGGCAAGATCGCCTTGTCCCACAGGCGCCCTTCGCGCCGGCGACCGCCCACGACGACCTGCAGGCGGCGCCAGCCGCCGCCGTGGTAGCCGCACACCCAGTGCAGCGCGTCGCGCTTGAGCGCCTCGGCCATCCAGGCCACGCGCTCGGAGCCCTCGGGCGCCGCCTCGCGGCTCAGGGGCAGGGGCACCGCCGAGCCGGCGCTGCCGCGCAGCAAGTCGTGGAGGAAGCCGGCGGGCCCCACCAGCCGCGCCTCGCTCAGCAAGTTCATGGCGCGACTCTACCTATTGGATTCGCCTCAGGTAGTCCTGGACCGCTTCGCGCAGCATGGCCTCCCCCTGGCCCGCGCTCATGACGACCTTGAGCTTGAGCTGCTTGCGGCGGGGGTCGTCGCGCAGCTCGTCCAGCGCGAGCTGCATGATCTGGCTGCGCTTCGAGACGTAGGCGTAGTGCGTGTGACGCATTTGGTGGCGGTGCGGGATCATGCTCCGCAGGTAGGCCTCCTGCTTGATCCGCGGGTTGAAGGGCAGCTGGTCCCCGAAGGCGGCGAAGGCCTTCGGCGCGTAGAGCCCGTCCACGCTGGCGGAGCTCGCCAGGCGCGCGGCGGGCGAGAGCGAGAGCAGCGAAGCGACCAGCCCGCCGAGGTTGTAGCCCAGGGCGTGCACGGCGTTCTGCTTCACGTAGGTCTGCTTGGCCAGCCACTTGACCGCCGCGACCGCGTCGTCGACCTCTCCCGCGGCCAGCTCGTGGATCCCCGGGTTGCCGTTCTCGCCCCGCAGAGCGGGGAAGAACACCGCGAAGCCCGCGCTGACGAAGGGCGTGCAGATCTGCACCGAGTCGCCCAGGTTCAGCGCCCCGCCGCCGTGGAAGTAGACCAGCCCGGGCCCGGTCGGAGCGCGCGGGTCGCGGACCACCCAGCCCTTCAGCTTGAGCGGCCCGGAGCGATAGGTGACCGGCGTGACGCCTGGCGGGAGCATCTTCGGGTCGGGGTTGGTGAACTTGCCCGGCGCCGCGCCCTTGCGCAGGAGCTTGGTCTTGTAGCTGCGCCGCAGCTGCAGCCAGTTCATGTCCTCGACCTGCTCCCCGCCGCCCGCGCGGGGCTGCTCGGGGCGCTCGCGGGGCTCGCGCGGCTGACGCGCGCCGCCGCCGACGGGCTTCTTGGCGCCCTCGTCGCTGCCGTCCCGCTTGACCGACTTCACCAGCCGCTCGGGGAAGGTCAGCTTGCCGCCCTTGGTCTTGATCACGATTGGGAACTCGCCCTTCTTGCTCGTGATCTCGCCCTCGAACTTGTTCCCGTTGGTGAGCACGACCTCGTCGGCGCGGGCCGCGGCGGCCATGACACCCAGGAGGAGGACTGCCAACAGAAGGAGGGCGGCGCGGATCCAGTGCACGGGAGAGCCTCTCTGCGAGCCAGAGGCGCTCGCGACCCCAGCGTTCGGGCCCAGTGTGGCCGGCCTGGGAGGCTGGCGCAATGTCACCGCGCGGTAGGATCGCGCCCCATGAGCAAGAAGCGCTGGAAGCAGGATCCGATCGAGCCAGTCGGCAACGTGGTCGAGCTCGAGGACCGCCCCTTCGAGCTGGTCAGCGACTTCACCCCGACGGGCGACCAGCCGGCCGCGATCGAGGGCCTGTGCAAGTTCGTCAGCGAGGGCCACCAGCACTCGACGCTCCTGGGCGTGACGGGCTCCGGCAAGACCTTCACCATGGCGTCCACGATCGCGCGCCTGAACCGCCCGACCCTGGTCCTGGCTCACAACAAGACGCTCGCGACCCAGCTCTTCCAGGAGCTGCGCGGCTTCTTCCCCCACAACGCGGTCGAGTACTTCGTCTCCTACTACGACTACTACCAGCCCGAGGCCTATATCCCGTCGACGGACCTCTATATCGAGAAGGACGCGACGATGAACGAGCGCCTGGACCGGCTGCGCCACCGGGCCACCCGCAGCCTGCTCACGCGCCGCGACGTGATCATCGTCAGCTCGGTCAGCTGTATCTACGGCCTGGGCTCGCCCGAGAGCTACTACGGGATGAAGGTCGAGCTCTCCAAGGGCGAGATCCGCGAGCGCGACGACATCCTGCGCGCCCTGGTCGCGATCCAATACAAGCGCAACGAGGTCGACTTCCACCGTGGCACCTTCCGGGTCCGCGGCGACGTGATCGACGTGGTGCCGGCTCACGAGGACGCGCGCGCGGTCCGGATCGAGCTCTTCGGCGACGAGGTCGACGCCCTGACCGAGATCGACCCCCTCACGGGCGAGATCCTGTCCGAGGTCGAGCGGGTCGCGATCTACCCCAAGAGCCACTACGTCACCCCCGAGGAGCAGCTCGAGAAGGCGATCGTCACGATCGAGGAGGAGCTCGAGGCGACCCTGCCCGAGCTGCGCAACAAGGGGCGCCTGCTCGAGGCCCAGCGCCTCGAGCAGCGCACGCGCTACGACCTCGAGTTCCTGCGCGAGGTCGGCACCTGCAAGGGGATCGAGAACTACTCGCGCCACCTGACCGGGCGCGACCCGGGCGCGCCGCCGCCGACGCTGCTCGACTACCTGGCCAAGGACGCGCTGCTCGTCGTCGACGAGAGCCACGCCATGCTCCCCCAGGTGCGCGGCATGTATCGCGGCGACCGGGCCCGCAAGGAGACCCTGGTCGACTTCGGCTTCCGGCTCCCGAGCGCGCTCGACAACCGGCCGCTGCGCTACGACGAGTTCGAGGCGATCCCGCTCCAGCGGGTCTACGTGAGCGCGACCCCGGCCGAGTACGAGCTCGAGCTGAGCCAGGAGCGCGTCGTCGAGCAGATCGTGCGCCCGACCGGCCTGCTCGACCCCCAGATCGAGCTGCGCCCGACGGGCAACCAGGTCCACGACCTGATGGAGGAGGTCCGGGCCCGGGCCGAGAAGAGTGAGCGCGTGCTGGTCACGACGCTGACCAAGCGCATGGCCGAGGACCTGACCGAGTATTACCTCGACGCCGGGCTCAAGGCGAAGTACATGCACGCCGACATCGACACCCTCGAGCGCAGCGAGCTGATCGCGGCCCTGCGCCAGGGCGTGTTCGACTGCCTGGTCGGGATCAACCTCCTGCGCGAGGGCCTCGACCTGCCCGAGGTCTCGCTGGTCGCCGTGCTCGACGCGGACAAGGAGGGCTTCCTGCGCAACCGGACCTCGCTGATCCAGATCTGCGGGCGCGCGGCGCGCAACGTGAACGGCCAGGTGATCTTCTA
>CALDQK010000459.1 GCA_937911525.1 uncultured bacterium | reverse complement strand
CCCTGGCTGGGACGGCCCTCCTCAGCCAGCTGCCCTACCAGCTGGTGTTCGTCGCGCTGCGGGAGGAGTACTTCTTCCGCGGCGTGCTCCAGCCGGCGCTCGAGTCCGACCAGCCGCGCTTCCGCCTCCTGGGCGCGCCCTTCGGCCGGGGCGCCGTGATCGCGGCGCTGCTCTTCGCCCTGGCGCACCTCGACCCGCGCGCGCCCAACCCCGTGCGCCTGCTGACCTTCTTCCCCGCGCTCTGGTTCGCCTGGCTGCGCGCCCGCACGGGCTCGATCGTGCCGGCCATGGTCGCGCACGTGCTCGCCAACGTGCTCCAGCTGGCCTGCCTCCAGGCCTGGGGGCGCGCGATCGGCTAGGTAGGCCCCTAGTCCGAGTCCTGAGCCAGGGCTTCCTTGAGTCGCTTGACCGTAGGGCTCTGCGGCTGGAGCCGCTCCACCTCGGCCACGACCGCGCGAGCCCGCTTGCGCTGTCCGGTCACCGCGAGCAGCTCGGCGTAGACCAGGCCGACCTCGTAGCGCTGTGAGTGCGCCTTCCAGGTAGCCCCCACGCGCTCGAGGGCCTCCCCTTGGCGGCCGCCGCGGAGCATCAGCCGACCGTAGAGCTGCAGCACGGAGCTGACCGGGGCGCGCTTGGCGGCGCGCACGTAGTCCAGGTAGGACTCGGCCAGCGAGAGCGCCTGCCGCGGGTTGAACTGGCTGAGGACCACGAGCAGGGTCGGGGTGACCGTGTCGTCGTAGGGGCGGAGGGAGAAGGCGTTGTTCAAGTAGATGAACGCCTCGCGCGGCTTGCCCGAGCTGACCAGGAGCGACCCCAGCAGCGAGGGGGTCTCGACGCGGTCTGGGTCGAGCTTGCTGGCGGTCGTCAGCTGGCGCAGCGCCTCCTCGGGCTGCTTCTGCAGGAGCGCGGCCTGGGCCAAGGCCAGGGGACCGCGCGGGTCCTCGGGAGCGCGCCGGGCCAGCGCCTCGCCCAGGACTTTGCCGGCGCGCGGATCCTCGAGCAGGACCGTGAAGGCCAGCGAGGCGCTGTAGAGGAAGTCGGGGTCCTCGCCGAAGCGACCGACCAGCTTCTGCAGCTCATCGTGGGCCGCCTTGGGCTCGACCTCCTCGTCGACCAGGCGGAACTGGAGGTCGAAGAGCAAGAGCTCGTGCGAGTCGGGGTGCTCCTTCAGGAGCTCGGTGACTCGCTTGCGGCCGCCCTTGCGCCCCCCGCGCTCGAGCGCCAGCTCGACCTCCATGCTCAGGGCGCGCCCGTCGTGGGGCTGCTCGCGCAGTCGCTTGGCGATGTAGCCCTCGGTCCGCGCGAAGCTGCCCGTGCTGACCAGGTAGTGCTCGTAGAGCTGAACGAGATGCTCGTGGCCCAGGGCGAACTCGGGTGACTTGCTGGTGGCTTCGATCCCGCGCTGGAGGTGCTCCAAGGCGCGCTCGAAGCGCAGCTCGCGCAGGGCCTCGAGGGCGCGCTCGCGGTAGGGGCGCAGGTCGCCGGGGTGGGCTCGCTCGAGGCGGCGCAGGACCTGGTCCGCCTGGGTGCGCTGCTCCTTGGCCCGATAGGACTGCGCCAAGGCGAAGAGCGCGTCGGCGTCCTCGGGGCGCTGGGCGAGGACCTCCTGGAGCAGGGGGATCGCCTCGTCGAACTTGCCGTCGACCTGGGCTAGGATCGCCGAGACCTGCAGGCCCTCGGGGTCCCTGGGGTCGATCGCCCGAGCGCGGGCGGCATACTCCTTGGCCTGGGCCAGGTCGGTCGTGAAGGAGAGGCGCGTCAGCGCGATCCACGCGTCGAGGCACTTGGGATCGAGCTCGGTCGCGCGCAGGAGCGCCCGGCGCACACCGGGGAGGCTCTCGTTGGCGCGGTGCAGCCTGGCCTCGAGCAGGTAGACCTCCGCCTCGCGCGGATCCAGCGTGCGCGCCCGCTCGAGGGCCGCCTCGGCGCTGGTGAGGTCTGGTTCCTTGGCTTCGAGCGCATCGAGGGCCTGGAGCAGGGACTTCCAGCTGCTCGAGTGGTCGGCCCCGAGGCGCGCGAGCGCCTCCTCGAGCACGGCCCGGGCGCGGGCGTCTTCTCCGTCGCGCAGGTGGAGGCGGGCCTGGAGGTAGCTGGCCTCGGCGCCGCGCGGGCCCTGGGGGTCCAGGTTGACGGCCTTGGCGAGGTCGGTCTGGGCGAGGTCCCGCTGGCGCAGGTGCAGGCGGACCCGCGCTCGCCACACCCGGAGGCTGGGGTCGCTCCGGTTCAGCTCGTGATCGATCGCCTTGGCGAGGAGGTCGTTGGTCCGCTGGAGCGCCAGCTGGTATCCCTCACCGGCGGGAGTGCGGCGGGCGTCCCGGAAGGCCTGCTCCGCTTGGCGGACCGCCGCCGCGGCCTCCTCCTTGGCGCGTCGCTCTTGCTCCTCTCGCTCGCGGACGACGTGCTCGAGCTCCTCGCGCAGGCGCGCCTCGACCTGCTTCTGCTCGTGCGCGACCCGCTCGGCCTCCACGTTGAGGGCCGTCCGCGCGACGCCCCACGCGCAGAGCTCGAGGACCACGAAGGCCGCGCTGCCGAGGAGCACGAGCTTGCGGTGACGGCGAAGCCGGCGGAGCAGGCGCTCGAGGGCGGCCAGGGGTCGCGCTTCGATCGGGTCGCCGGCGACGAAGCGCGCTAGCTCCGCCTGGAGTTCGCCTGCGCTGTAGCGGTTGTCCGGGTCCTTCTCGAGGCTCTTGAGCAGGATCGTCTCGAGGTCCGGGTCGAGGTCCGGCCGATGCCTGCGAGGCGGGATCGGCTCCTCGTAGAGGATCTTGTTGCACAGCTCGACCTGGGTCTCGCCGCTGAAGGGCAGGTGCTTGCACACCAGCTCGTAGAGCACGACCCCCAGGGCGAACACGTCGCTCTTGGGGACCACTCGCTCGCGCTTCCCGCTCGCCTGCTCGGGCGACATGTAAAAGGGGGTGCCGACCATGGCGCCGTCGCGGGTGAGCTGGGTGGTCTCGCCGTCCAGGTCGGCTTGGCGGGCGAGCCCGAAGTCCGTCACCACCGGCTGGCCGTCCCGCGTGATCATGAGGTTGGCGGGTTTGATGTCCCGGTGGATCACCCCCTGGTCGTGGGCGTGCTGCAGTCCAGCGGCGATATCGCGCACGATCTCGGCGGCGCGGGTGTCGCTCGGGGGAGCCGTCTTGAGCACCTCGGAGAGGGACTCGCCTTCGACGAAGTCCATGGTCAGGTAGTGGTAGTCACCGACCTGGCCCACGTCGTGGATCTGGACGATCGCTGGGTGGCGGAGCTTGGAGGCGAACTCGGCTTCCCGCTTGAAGCGCTTGACCTGATTCTTGGAGGCCAGATCGCCGCCGAGCAGGATCTTGAGCGCCACGAAGCGCTCGAGGCCGGGGCGGCGGGCCTTATAGACCACGCCCATCCCGCCCCGACCGAGCTCGTCGACGAGCTCGTAGTCGCCGAACTGCTCGGCGAAGTCCTTGGCGAAGCGGCGGGAGGAGGTCCCCAGGAAGCGACCCGATGCATGAGGTGTGGTGTTGGGGGTGGAGCGAGGGGCGCGCACGAGGGCGGAGCCCGAGGCGGGGTCCACATCGCTGTCGGGTCGGGTGTCCTTGAGCGCGTCGACGGCGTCAGCGCTGGGGACGGGGGAGCCCGCGCGAACGAAGCGCCCGGTGCCGACCGGCGCGATCGTGGCGGAGCGCTCGGGCAGCTGGCTCGGCAGCTGGGAGCGCAGCTGGCTCTTGCAGTTGGGGCAGTGGTTCGGTCCGCGGCCGTCGAAGGCGCTGAAGGGCGCCTGGGAGCGGCAAGTCGGACAAGCGAGCACGACCTGGTCGGCTGCGCGGAGCAGCTCGAGGAGGTCGTTGGGTCGGATCAGCCGCTGCCGGACGAGGACCTGCCCGATGGGTAGGCCCTGCGCCCCCGCGTCGGCGGCAGCGCGCTCGAGTTCTCCCGACTCAACCCACCCTGCGCGCAGGGCCAGCTCAGCCGTTACGCGGTCGGCCAGGGTCCGCATGAGGTCATGCTACTCGCGTCGGGGGGGCCGTGCTGAGACCCAAGCTGGCGAAGTCCGATTCTTCCCGATCGAGCGAGAGCGCTCGAGGTTCGGTTTTGGGTCCTCGCCTCGGCGAAGCGCTGATCTATCGGGAGCGGAATCGCTCGAAATCTCGATTTTCCCCTCAAGACAAGGGGGGGTCGAGTCGAGAAGGGAGCGATCGCATTGCCGCTTTGCGGGCAGGAGGAGTGAAGACGGAAATCTGGTCGGGCCTCGATGCGGTTCTGCCAACAATCGGGCACCCACTCAGGGGAAACCTGAGGAAGGCGCTTGACAGGGGATGACCCCATCGGCAGAATCCCGCCCTCTCAAACGGCTCCAAAGCCCATGCTTTGGGGCTGAGGGGGAACTCGAGGACTCACCAGCGCGACTTCATGACGGTTTTCTTCGCTTCGGCGTCGAATTGGTCCGCAACGTGCAAGGTGATCACGAGTGAAAAGCTGGAAGCTCGAACGACTCGAGTCGAAGGCTGGGGACAAGAACCTAAAAACAACTCCGCAAAAGCCGAGAACCGCTTCGGTTGCGCGGAAGAGATCAAAACTCAGCGGGAAAACGGTAGAGGCACATAGCTAGGGGAGCTTCCGTCGCGTTGACGGAGTCCCGTCAAAGTCAGAAGGACGAGCCGAGATTGCGGTTGCGGGAACGACCGCAATCAAGAGTGGCGAGTCAAGACGACGGAGACAGGACGGGTTTCCAACTCTCCTGGAAGTGAGTCGAGCCGGTGTTCAAGCCAAGGGAGGCTTAACGCAAATGTTTAGGCAAGTGGGAATCGGGGCTGCTGCAGTCCTGAGTATCGGCCTGCTGGCGGCCGGGTGTAGCGAAGACGGCGACACGATCGTCACCGGCGGTGGCGGCAGCCAGCTGCCCGGCAACACCGACAGCAGCCCCTTCGCGGGCTTCCAGGCCAACAACCTGGCGCCGGACGGCGGCGGTTTCTCGGAGAACGGCGCGAGCGTCGATCAGGTCCTCGTCAAGTGGAACTGCGACTGCCCCGACAGCGACGGCAACTCGACCAACGCTGACAACAGCGCCCTCGTTCTCTTCACGATGTTCGACAACGGCACGGGCAACGTGAACACCAAGCGGGCGCTCTTCGCCTCGCACTACGAGAACGGCAACTTCACTCCCCCCGTGGAGCTGATGGGTGACGACCGCGACCAGACCGTCGCGATCGAGCTCGATAGCTACGTCCTCGTTCCCATGAACACGGCGAGCTACCAGACGGGCAGCACCAGCACGGCGACCGAGATCAACACCGTCCGCGACAACTCGGGCAACTGGCTGATCATCGGTGAGTACACCACCCAGTTCCAGACCCCCGGTCTCGACGCGGTGGGCGGCAGCAAGCTGACGGCGAACAACCGCGGCGTGCGCCGCACGATCGCGTCGTGGGTCTTCCAGAAGAACCTGCGTAACTCGTCGCTGGAGAGCAACAACAAGGTCGGCGGCGTCACCCAGCCGTTCCGCTACGGCTTCCAGCAGCTCGGCACCATCATCCCCACCACCTTCGTCGCTGGCGCGGTGAACGGCGCGGCGGTGAACGGCACCGAGGCCGCTAACATCGACGTCCCCGCTTGCCACGTGACCAGCTACGGCGCGGTCACCGACGGCTTCTGCGGTGAGACCTGCTTCGACGGCGAGGCCCTCCCCTTCCTGGCGGAGAGCACCCCCGGTATCGGCAGCAACGCCTTCAGCGGCTTCCGCGCGACCAGCCTGACGGATCCCCAGCGGACCGCGTTCACCCACGCGATCCCGCACCTGAGCCGGACCAACGACAACGCGGACATCTTCGCCCGCGGCAACCGCAACAACCTGGTTCAGCTGGGCACCGCGGTCTACCGTCCCGGTGAGGAGGTCAGCCACATCGTCGCTGTCTGGACCCAGGTCTGCAGCTCGATCGCTGGCGGCGGTTCGATCGGTGGCGGCGAGGCCGACACCAGCCAGGGCGGCCACGAGCTCCAGCTCCGCTACCGCACCTTCAACCTCGCCACCCAGACCTGGGAGGCCGACGAGGCTGAGGTCGCGTTCGCGGCCGAGCGCAACGCTCGCACCAGCGCCACCCGCGCCGGCACCGCTCCCTTCCCCGTCCTGCGCGGCTACAACCAGAACCTGTTCTTCAAGTATGCCGACGCTTCGCTGATCACCTCGTCCGGCAACAACACCGGCAACCTGCCCAACGCGAACCAGTTCGCGCTCTACCCGGGCACCAACGGTAACAACATCAACGACTGGTCCCAGGACGACACCGGCGGTCACGCCGGCGGCAACCTGAAGCACGGCAACGTCCAGGGTGGCGCGGCTGCGGCCCAGGCTTTCTGGCGCGAGGTCATTGGCGTGGTCCGCTTCAAGGACGACGGCGACGGCACCTCTTCGGTGGCCGGCACCTCGCTCGACGTCAGCTCGACCGCGGAGACCCGCGCTTCGGTCGGCGTCCACGCGACCACCACGATCACGGTCAACAACACCACCCGCGACGTCATGCCCAGCCGTGAGATCGCGAACTTCAACTGCTGCGACGACGAGTACAAGAACCGCTCGATCATCGGCGCCGACGAGGGCATGAGCGACCTCAGCCTCTTCTACGTCATGGCCGACAACACTCGCACCGGCACCGGCGCGACCCTGAACATGGACCGTGAGCTGTGGGTCGTTGCCCTCAACCCCACGGGCGACCTGGCCACCAGCTCGTTCAGCGCTGGCACCAACCCCGCTCGCGTCTCGGGCACCCACGAGGCTGACTACCACGTCAGCACCGCCCCGAACGACGGCGCGGCCAACAGCCCCGCTGACGGCCGTATCCTCCAGGACCCGGTCCTGATCCGTAACAACGGCACCACCCGTTCGAACAACGGCACCGCCGGTGGTCTGGCCGAGGCGACCTCGGGCACGAACTACAACGCTTCGGGCGCTGGTCCCTGCTACTTCGAGCTCTGCCTGAACCGGACCGGCTCCTACGCTGGCATCCTGTTCTCGAAGGACTCGGGCAACAGCTCCCGCTCGGGCACCGGCACGGGCTTCACCCAGTCGCTCTACGCGACGGTCTACCAGCCCTTCCGTCCGATCGCCAGCACCACCAGCACCACGACGACCACCGCGACCGCGGCCAACCTCGAGAACCGTCTGCCCAGCGCTGGTCCGACCCGCGTTGACAGCGACACCGGCTTCGGGATCACCCAGGTGAGCCTGAACACCGCCGACCCCGCGAACGACGCCGAGACCAGCCGCGCCTGGCGCGCCCTCCCCGTCAACTACTACCGTTGGCAGGGCTTCCTCGGCTACAAGACCGGTTTCCAGAGCGACATCAACATCATGACGATCTTCTGGGAGCAGTCGGATAGCACCGAGGACCGCGTCCTCTTCCGTCGCATGACCGTCACCGCCGGCACCGGCAACCCGCTGAGCGCCCCGACCCTGGCCCTGGGCACCGCCGTCGAGATCGACAGCACCGCCTCGGTTCAGTCGTTCGCCCAGTATCGTGACGACACCACCTCGCGTGACACCTTCACCTTCCTGGACCAGACCTCGAACCTCTGGAGCTTCGGGATCTGCGACGGTGGCGCGAACAACACCGGCACCAACGGTGACTGCCTCGTCGTCTACAGCAAGGCGTCGGACAACACCAACTCGGACGGTGACGGTGCGGAGCAGGAGATTCGTGCTCTGATCGCGACCGCCAGCGCTGGCACCTCGCAGGTGATCGACACCATGGTCAACGAGAACAACCCCACGATCGCTGAGGGTGGCGGCACGCTGCTGCGCACCGCTTCCGCGAACGCGGCCACTCGGACCAACCGCTACAACATCACCACGGTTGACACTGGCACCGTCGTGCACGAGATCGTTCCGGTCCCCTGCAACACGGACGTCACCAACACGGCGAACTTCCCCCAGTTGACCACCAACAGCTTCTACATCCTCATTGTCATGGGCGACCAGGAGGTGGTGATCAGCACCAACTCGACCAATGCTCAGACGATCACCGGTAACGGCACCAACCGTCTGGCGCTCTACACCCGGAAGTACGACGGCTCGGACAACGGCAACAACACGACTCTCTCGGCTCGCTTGGGTCTTCCGGCTTCCGGCAGCACCCCGCAGCCGACCCAGATCGATCACGAGCAGGGTGTTGCGGACGACACCAAGGGTCCCGAGACCTGCAAGAACGGCCGCACCATTGGCCTCGTCTTCGAGACCAACGCTCAGCTCTGGTATCAGAGCACGACCGACGGCACGACCTTCAACAAGGACTCGAGCACCGGTCTGAGCAACCCGCTGCTGATCACCAACCAGTCGAGCCAGGACGTGACCGCCTGGGCGGTTGAGTGCTGCCTCGACAGCAACGGTGACGCGCAGGGCGTGATCCTCTGGTTCCGCAAGGACGACACCGACGCCGACAACCGCCTCTTCATTGGCGCTGGCTCGGTTCAGTAGTCCGCTCTAGGGTTTCGACCCAAGACAAGAGGCCCCCCAGCTATGCTGGGGGGCCTTTTGCATTCCGGACGCCCCCCTCCCTTCTTCCCTGTTCGATCGAGGTCGCATGTCGTTGGAGCAAGCTGTAGGACTCGCCGAATCCGCTGGGTGGATCGACACAGCCACGCGATGCTGCCTCGTAGGGCTGGCTCGACAGGTGCCCTTCCAGGTGGACGTGTTGCTGGAGGAACTCGGCGTCGACCCCGAGCTCGCCGCTCGCTGGGGCGCTGAATCGGGAGTGGGGGACTTCGGTCGCTACCAGGTCTTGCGCTGCCTGGGTGAGGGCGGGATGGGGAGTGTGTTCCTGGCCCAGGATCGGCAGCTGGGTCGAAAGGTCGCCCTGAAGCTGATGCACACCACCTTGCAGTCCGAGCGCCAGCGTCGGCGCTTTCAGCGGGAAGCGGCGGTCATGGCCCGGATCGATCACCCCGCTTGCGTCGAGGTCTACGACGTCGGGGTCACTGGCCGTGGTGAGCCCTTTCTGGTCATGGAATACGTGGAAGGGCGGAATCTCCAAGAAGTGTTGCGGCAGGAGGGGCCACCAGAGCAGAGGAGGGTCGCGCGCTGGGGCCGCGACTTGGCCGAGGCCCTCGAGGCATGTCACAAGGAGGGGGTTCTGCATCGCGACGTCAAGCCCAGCAACATCTTGCTGACGCCGGAGGGCAACGTGCGCCTAACGGACTTCGGTGTGGCCCACGACGCTCAGGCCCATACCCAGCTGACTCAGGGAGCCGTTGGGACCCTCCTCTACATGGCACCTGAGCTTCTTGATGGGGCAGCTCCCACGTCCGCTTCAGAGGTCTATGCGCTGGGAGCGACGCTCTACGAATTGCTTTCTGGCGGTCCGCCATTTCCGGGCCCCAGTCACCTAGAGCTACTAAGACAGGTCGCTGGCACCGAGCCTCCGACGCTCGTGCCAATAGGGGTGCACCCTGACTTGGATCAGATTCTCCTCAAGTGCTTGGCCAAGGACCCGCAGGAGCGCTACGACTCAGCACGCGAGGCCGGTCTAGACTTCGGGCGGCTATTGGCTGGGGCTGCCGTAGTGGCTCGTCCTCGCGGCTTGCGCAGCGGACCCTCCGCTACGCATGGAGGCATAGAAGAGCCATCTCGCTTGCTGTGGCGGCTAGCGCCCTTGGAGCTGGTGCATTCTTGCTCACCAATAGGTGGAAGCAGTACCACCAGGGGCAATCTGCGGCAGCAAGGATGGGGAGGGCTGCAGATTTGCTTTCGCCGTCCGCAGCTGCGCGGGATCTTGATCTCGCCGACCGCCTGCTTGACGCGGCGAGACCATTCTTGAGTCAGCAGGATCGCGCGAAGGCGGAGGACTTGAGCCGCCGTTCTACGGGATTGAGGCTTCTTCTAGCAGCGCGCGAGCAATTCGGGAGCTTTCGTACTGTGGCTCGCGAACTAATGCGTCTTTCACAACCGATCGAGTATCTCGTTACAGACTCCTCAAACCTCGAGATGTGGCTGGCTCGTCAGGTAGAGGGCAGCAAGATTCGGGGAGATTGCTACGCCGGCTACTTGCGGAGCTACGTGGAGGTAGATCGCCTGGTTCAAGCGGCAGCCCACTACCTGGAGCCTGGGGATTCAAGAGACTTCCGTGGGGAACTTGAGTCCTTGGCCGGAGCGGCCGTTTCCGAGTTTTGGCCAGAGGAAGCGGAGGTGCATTTCCGGCGAGCGAGATCGCTGGGCGTGGAACGAGGAGATTCTGCGTTGCCAGTGGTTCGGGTGGACGGGAACGGGAATGGCTACCTGACGACAGAGGCGGGGGAGCGGCTTGAGTTCGCCCTGCCAACAACGCTCAACCTGGAGGCACTTCGCTACAAGGGGCTGCTGAGTAGTCCAGGAGCGGTCCCCTTCCGCGTTGCGATTTCGCTCCGACGAGGAGAACAGAGGGTGCTCCGCCCGCCGGTTGTCGTGCTTGCAGAGGTCCCGCCCATTCTACGCGACTCCCTTGTAGCGGTCCTTGGGGGAAGACCACGATTTGGGGTCCACCTTAGGCGGGCCAAAGAGAGTGTTCCGTCATTCCTGATGCTCAAGACAGAGGTCACTAGGGAGATGGCACTTAGTTTTCTGCTCTACGCCTCAGGGCGGCGGGACAGTAAGGGGACGCCCCTTCTGTCGGTTGAGGCAATGCGCGAGATTCGAAATCCACGCTACGGCTCGCCAGGAATACGTGCGCCCTGTGTAGGTTTGAATTGGCCTGATTGCTTCCAGATGCTCAGATGGCTTGAACGCGAATTTCTGTTGGTAGGAGCACACTTTCGCATTCGCCTACCTACCCCGCTGGAGTATCACCAAGCGGTGCGATCGGACTACCTATGGCTGTTCCCTTGGGGTAAGGATCTTGATCCAGCTCAATTTTTCGACGGTAGGAGCGACGCTGGATCCGACTCTAGGGATGTTTCTCCCTATGGGATTCGGGACCTCGGCGCTTCTGTTAGAGAGTTCTGTTTCGTCTGGCTGGACAAGGGGCGGGGAGGCCTATATCAAATCGGGAGCCGGGACGGCGCTGAGTATGTGAGCCACCTTGTCGGTAGTTCAGAAGCATTTGGTGTTGCGGGGCGAGCCGGATTGGATAGGGGCTCTGGCTTTCGCTTCGTCGTCCAACTCACCGATCGACCCAAGTATCCCTGGAAGGTAAGCCTCCCCCGCTCCCTCGAACTCCAGGAGGTCGCGCGCGATCTCCTCTCGAAGCGGCAGTTCCAGCAGGCGCGCTACACCGCCACGGACGCCCTCCGCGCGTATCGCAAGAACGTCGAGGCCTGGACGATTCGCGCTGAGGCGCGGCTGGCGATCGGGGACGCGTGGGGAGCCTGGTGGGACTGCGCTCAGGTGCTCGAGCTGGACCCCGATCACGACAGCCCGCGCTTGTGGTCGCTTTACGCGCGCGCGGTCACGCGCAGCGAGCGCTGGGAGAAGGCGATTCCGCTCTGCACCAAGGCGCTCTCTTACGGCGACGACGACCCAGGGCTCTACTTCTATCGCGGCTGGGCCCACCTCGAGAGCGGGCAGCAGCGCAAGGCGATCAGCGACCTGGGCCGGCACCTCGAGCTCATGCCGGAGAGCCCGAACCGTGCTCGAGCGCTCGGCCTGCTGAAGCGCGCCCAGGCAGAGCTCGCCGGGAATGGACAGCAGAAGCAGGAGCAGAAGGCCGAGAAGCGCTAGGCAGCGCCGCGCTAGCGACGACGCCCGCCGCTAGCGGGTGCCGCGGCGGCGCTGACGGCGCTCGCGCAGCTCCTGCTGGCGACGCTCACGCAGCTCGCGCTGGCGGCGCTCCTTGAGCCGGCGGGCTCGCTCGGCCTGATCCGACTCGCCGGCCTTACCGGCCTTACCGTCGGCCTTGCCCGGCTTGCCCGGCTTGCCCTTGCCGACGGCGGGGCGCTTGCCCTTGGCGGCCTTGCGGGCCAGCTCCTGCCGCCAGCGCTGGGGGAGGTAGCGGTTGCGCAGGGCCTTCAGCTTCTCGCGGCGCTGCTCGGGAGTCAGCGACTCGTCGCGCTGGATCCGCTGGCCCTCGCGGCGGACGTAGTCCATGACCGCCTTGCGGGTCGCGCGCAGCCGCTGCTTGCCCTCGAGGCCCTGGAGGCGCTCTTCGAGCTGCCGGCGGACGTCCGGTGGGAGGTCGTTCAGGCGGCGCGCCACGAACTGGCGGCGGTTCTCCTTGATCAAACCCTGGATCCGCTGGCGGCGCTGCTCGGGCGGGAGCTGGCGCAGGGCCTGGCGCTCGTCGGGGGTGAGCTGGCCGAGCAGCTTCTTGAAGGCCTTGCGCAGCCGCTGACGGCGCTCTTCGCTCTGGCCCTGGAAGCGCTTGCGCTTCTTGTTGCGCTGCTCGAGGCGCTTGGCGCGCTGCTTCAGCTTGGCCCGCTCGTCGGGGCTCGCGTTGCGCAGCTTCTCCTCGTAGAGCTCGCGGTACCGCCCCTCGACGGCCTCCTCCGCGTGGCCGCGGCTGAGCGGCGGCGGGACGATCTGC
>CALDQK010000458.1 GCA_937911525.1 uncultured bacterium | reverse complement strand
GGTGCGGGTGCGGGTGCGGGTGCGGGTGCGGGAGCGGCGCTCGTGGGGCGGCTGCGGGGCTGTCGCTGGTTCGCTGAGCGCCCGGAGCGAGCGAGCATCGAGTGGGGGCGGGAGTGCGGGTGCGGGAGCGGCGCTCGTGGGGCGGCTGCGGGACTGTCGCTGGTTGGGTGAGCGCCCGACCCTGGCTCCGGCTCCGGCTCCGGCCGTGGCTCCGGCTCCGGCCCCGGCCCCGGCCGTGGCTCCGGCTCCGGCCCCGGCTCCGGCCGTGGCTCCGGCTCCGGCTCCGGCTCCGGCTCCGACCCCGGCTCCGGCCCTGGCCCCGGCCCGACCAACACGACACCAATCCGAGAAGCGAGGCGGAGGGCATGATGCGCATACGGGGCGCATAAACACTGTCCTGCGGCCCACCCAGTGCTCGGCGGATGTCAGTGCCGAATGCTAGTATTGGCTTGTTCACAGGAGAGACCTTCCTCTCTGAACTCACTCCTCCTTAGAGCCATCAGGATCACCATGACCACTGCCATTCAGGCACAGGGCGGGAACATTGCGCACTCACGCGCTCGTGAGCTGGACTGCGAGCTGCGGAGCTGCGTGCGCAGACAGATTGCAATCGACGCCAAGATTGCAGTGCTGCTGGCGGAGCTGCAGGAGGGGAAGCTGTGGCGGGAGCTGAACTGCACCAGCCTGACCGACTACGGACGGCGGGTCCTTGGCTACTCGTCGACGAAGACCTCCGACCTGCTGCAGATCGGACGGCGAAAGGACCTGCCTCAGCTGATCGAGGCGCTGGAGGAGGGCAGCTTTGGCTACAAGGCCGCGGCTGAGATCGCGCGGGTGGCTACGAGCGAGGACGTGGAGGAGTGGATCCAGAAAGGCAAGGACCTGCGGCTGACGGAGCTGAGGGCCGAGGCGCGGGGAGAGGACCTCAAGGAACGAGTCGTCCTGGAGCTGCTCCAGGAGCAGTTCCGTGTGTTCGACAGCGGGATCGAGTTCGTGAGGAAGGGCGGAGGGCCCTGGGACGTGGCTGCGATCGTGGCCCTGGTCTTTGCCGACTTCATGGAGCGACACGCGAACAGCGGTCAGGGCGACGAGGACGAAGGGGACGCGGAGGCGCGGGCACCTCGCAACGATCGCTTCCGCGTTCATGTGGACCTGTGCGCGGAGTGTGGGAAGGGGAGCCAGGAGACCTCGCGGGGCGCCGTCCCCTTGGGGGAAACAGAGCTCGAGCGCTTGTGCTGCGACGTGGAAGTGCTGGACCTGCGCGGGGGAGCGGGGCGAGTGACGCGGACGATCCCGACTCGGGTTCGGAATTGGGTGTGGGGACGGGACCGCGGGAAGTGTCAGGTGCCCGGGTGTGGGCTGAGGGGCGGGATCGACATTCACCACCTGGATCCCTGGTGGAAAGGTCACGACCGGGAGCGAATGCTGGTCCTGTGCGGCGAGCACCACGATCAGGTCCATGAGGGACTGCTACACATCGAGGGGCGAGGGGGAGCGTGGGGCTTTCTGGCGGGGGACGGGGTTCCCCTGGGGGGCCGGGTGGCGCGATAGACTGCGGCCCCTTCCAGCCAGGAGGCACTCGTGTCCGAAATCCCTTACGCCTCGATTCAGCCGCTGATCGCCGACCAACAAGTCAACGGCAGCAGCGTTCGCGTCACCTTCCGCTGCCCGCAGTCGGGCTTCAGCGTCGACAGCAGCGCTGGGATCAAGAAGGGCCAGAGCCTGAGCGACGT
Source organism: uncultured bacterium (assembly GCA_937911525.1). Lineage (GTDB taxonomy): Bacteria > Planctomycetota > J058 > J058 > J058 > NORP233. The sequence continues at coordinate 2,344 of CALDQK010000458.1, read as the reverse complement.
GGCCATGGCCTCGGCCAAGCGGAGCTTGTGGTGGAGCCTGCGGAGCACCTTGTTGCGCATGATCTCCAGCTCGCTCGGGCACGGGGTGGCCGGTCGGGTGGGGCGCGACGTCGGCAACCAGTTCCTCCGGCAGGCCGGACAGGGCGTGCAGTACTCGAACGAAGAGATCCAGGCCGCGGTCGTGGACGCCTTCACGAGGGTCCAGAGCAAGTTCCGCCACGACGGCAACCAGTGGACCGCAGCTCACGGGCTCGGGGCCGAGGGGGCGCCGGTGGGGGACTTCCAGCGCCAGCTCCAGCAGGCCATGCCGAGCGAGCCCTACGACCGCGGCGTGCTCGCGCGCCTGCTGGTCGAGGTCGCCAAGGCCGACGGACAGCTCGCCGCCGAAGAGGAGCGCTTCCTCTCGACCTACCTGGACCCCTCCTTCGGGACCCCGCGTCAGCTCGCGCAGCGGCCCAACCTGACCGCGATCGAGCTGGACGAAACCAGCGCTGGGGCCGTGCGGGAGACCCTGGTCATGCTCGGCTGGGCCTTGGCGCTCAGCGACCAGAACCTCAACCCCGGCGAGCAGGCTCGCCTGGACGAGGTCGCGAGCGGGCTCAAGGTCGCCGCTGGGCGCGCCGCCGAGCTGCGCAGCTACGCCGCCAACTTCCTGGTCGAGCAAGCCCTCGAGCACGCCTACCCGAGCGGGCACCGCGACGAGCGCGCCCACGCGGCGGCGATCGCGCTGGCGGGCAAGCTGGGGCTGAGCCAGGAGGAGACCGAGCGGGCGGACGTCCGCTTCCGCAAGGCCCGCGGGATCGTCTAGCCCGCGCTGGTGCAGGAGCTCGGCTCTCAGGATCGCGCGCGCCTGGCGGAGAACCTCGAGCGGCTGCGTGCGCGGATCGCTCGCGCCGCCGAGGCCGCGGGGCGAGACCCCGCCGAGGTCGGCTTGGTCACCGTGACCAAGTACGCCGGGCCGGCCTACGCCCGCGCCCTCCTCGAGCTGGGCCAGCGCGACCTGGGCGAGAACCGCGTCGCGCACCTCCTGAGCCTGGCCGAGGCGATCCCCGCCGAGCTGGAGCCGCGCTGGCACTTCATCGGCCACCTCCAGCGCAACAAGGCCAACAAGGTCGCCTCGCTCCTGCACGCGCTCCACTCGCTCGACTCGCTGGCCCTGGCCGAGAAGTTGAGCGAGCGGCGCGACCCCTCGCTCCCGCCGCTGCGGGTCTATCTGGAGCTGCGTCTCAGCGACGAGCCCGGGCGGAGCGGCGGCGACGAGGCCGAGCTCGGCGAGCTGCTCGCGGGGGCCCGCGCCTTGACGGGCTTGGACGTGGTTGGCTTGATGGGGCTTCCACCCCAGGGCGCGCCCGAGGACGCGCGCCCGCACTTCCGCCGGGTGCGCGCCGCGGCGGAGCGCTTAGGCCTCGAGGCACGCTCCATGGGCATGACCGCCGACCTGGAGGTCGCGATCGCCGAGGGCGCCACCGTCGTGCGCGTCGGGCGAGCGCTGCTCGAAGGGCTCAGCGACGAGGCGCGCTCGTGAGCGCCTCCTTCCGGCTGGTCGTCGAGAAGGGCCACAGCAAGGGGGCCTTCCTGCGGCTCAAGCAGAACGGCCTCTACGTGGCCGGGCGCGAGTCGGGGAACGCGCTCACGCTCAAGGACCGCCAGGCCAGCCGCAAGCACTTCCAGGTCGAGGCCAAGCTCGGCGAATACAAGCTGATCGACCTGAAGTCGAGCAACGGGACCTTCCTCAACGGCGAGCGGGTCGAGAGCAAGACCCTCCGCCCGGGCGACCGGATCGGCGTCGGCGACACGCTGATCTACTTCCTGGCCGAGACCGACGAGGACCCGAGCGAACGCCGCGGCCCCCTCAGCGGGCGCGAGGTCGGCGGCTACCGGGTCGGGCGCGTGCTGGGGCGCGGCGGCATGGGCACCGTCTACGAGGCGGTCCAGATGTCGCTCGAGCGCAAGGTCGCGCTCAAGGTCCTGGCCCCCGAGCTCGGCCGGAACCCCGAGTTCATTCAGCGCTTCATCGCCGAGGCCCGCGCCGCAGGCCGGCTCAACCACGCCAACATCGTGAGCGTGTTCGACGTCGGCAGCGTCGAGGACCACTACTTCTTCTCGATGGAATACATGGCCGGCGGGAGCCTGGACGACCTGCTCCGCGCCGAGGGGCCCCTGCCGGTCGAGCGCACGATCCCGCTGATGTTCGACGCCGCGCGCGGGCTCGAGTACGCCGAGAAGCAGGGGCTCGTCCACCGCGACATCAAGCCCGACAACCTGATGCTCAGCGCCGACGGGGTGGTCAAGATCTGCGACCTCGGCCTGGCGATCTTCACCTCCCGCCAGCACGAGGTCTCGG
>CALDQK010000457.1 GCA_937911525.1 uncultured bacterium | reverse complement strand
GTCCTTGACCGCCTGATCGAGCAGGCCGGCCCGGTAGCACATGCCGCCGATCGAGCGCCAGGTGGCGAAGGCTTCCTCGTGCCGGCCTTGCTGCTCGTGGATCCCTGCCAGGCCGCGACGCGACTCCATGTCGAAGGGGTCGTGGCCGAGCGCCTCCTCGAAGGCCCCCTTGGCCTGATCGACGAGGTTGTTGGTCAGCGAGACCTCGGCCAGCGCTCGCAAGACGCCCACGGCCCGCTCGCGCTGGTTGAGCGCCAGGTGAGTCTCGGCCAGGCGGCGGCGGGTGTCATAGTCGTTCGGAGAGAGCTCGACGACTCGCCGCAGCGGCTGCAGGATCTCGGGCGGCGGCACCTCGCCCTCGGCGGGCGCGAGGCTGTCGGCCATGCCGAGGTAGCGCGAGATCGCGAGCTCGGTCTGGTCGTTCTCGAGGTAGGCCTTGGCCAGCCACTCCCAGGCCTCGGTCGCCGAAGGCTCCAGCTCGACGATCGACTCGTAGACCTTGATCAAGAAGGCCCAGTTGATCGAGTTACCGATCACGCCCGAGCGATAGAGGATGTCGGCGAGGCGGCGGTATTCCCGCACCGCGTCGTCGATGTTCCCCATGTTGGCCAGGTTCTGGGCCAGGAGCAGGCGCGCCTGCAGGTTCTCGGAGTCGATGTCGAGGATCCGGTAGTAGATCTCGACCGCGGCCTCGAGCTTCTCCTGGCTGATCAGCACCGTCGCCATGTCGTCGAGGCAGCTCATGGCCTCGAGCATGTTGTCCTGCGCCAGGTGCAGGGTCGAGGCCCGCTCGAGGGCGTCGGTGTCCTCGGGCGCCAGCTCGAGGTATTCGCCGAACACCTCCAGCGCCAGCTCGGGGTTCTGCTCGGCGTTGGGCTCGACGAGGTCGATCAGGGGGCGCAGGACCTGGGCGCCCTCGGCGTGTCGCCCCTCCTCGACGAGCAGCGCGGCCAAGCGCCGGCCGAGCTCGACGTTCTCGGGGTCGAGCGAGTGGGCCTCCTGGAGGGACTCGAGGGCCAGGTCGCGCCGGTCGACGGCCAGGCAGCGCTCGGCGACGGCCAGCCAGCGCTCGAGGGCCTTGTCGTTGCCGAGCCTCGAGGTGACCCGCGCGATTCGCCGGTGGAGGTCGAGGTGATCGAGGCCGCGCTCGGTGCACAGCTCGTAGATCGAGAGCGCCTTGGTCAGCTCCTGGTCCTGCTCGGCGACGAGGCCGACCTGCACCAGCTCGTTGGGGTCGAGCAGCTTGAGGTGGCCGCCCTTGATCAGCTCGGCCAGCTCGTTGAGCGTCTCCAGGGTGTCGGCCGGCGCCTGGCGCGCGACCTCGTAGGCGGAGCGGTAGCAGTCGATCAGGAGCGCGATCCGGCGATCGATCAGGCCGCGAGGCAAGCCCGTCTCGGCGGTCGGCGCGATCACGTCGTGCTCGCTGGGAATGACCTCCTTGATCATGCCCCACTCGTCCGAGCGACGAGCCGCCTCCATCAGGATGCTCATGCCCGCCAGGCCGAGGCTGACTTCGCGCTGCTGTGGGGAGAAGCGCTGCTCGAGCACCTCCTCGCCTGCGTGGAAGCGCACGTCGACGCGCTCCCAGGTGAAGACGTCGAGGACGTGCTCCTGGCCCTGGTGGCGCAGCGCCTGGCGGATTCCGGACTCGTCGACCAGGCCCAGCTCGAGCAGCACCTGCCCCGTCGGCCGCGCCGTCTGCTCGTAGTCCACGAGGGTCATGACGTAGTCGGCCTCGTCGATCAGGCCGAGCGCGTAGAGGGCCTGCCCCAGGACCAGGGGGTTCCGGTCCGGAGCGCAATGCTGGATCATTCCTTCACGGAAGAAGAGGCACGTCGTGCGCCGATCCTCGTCGGAGGAGAGGATCTCCAAGGTGCCCGTCCAGCGCTTGTTCTGCAGCGACTGGACGATGTCTGGGAGCTCGATGATGGGCGCCGACGGCACGCAAACCCCTAAGTCATTGGGACAGTAGCACCAGCCATCGTCCCGCTCAACCGAGCCGAGCGCCTATCGCTTTATCGAGCGAGCACTTTTGCACGCCTAGGGGCGCAAGCTGGGGGCCAACTCGTAGCGAGCCCCCTTACGGCGCCCGATGCGGACGAGGAGCTCACTTTTGACGAGGTGCGTCAAGTCGCGCAACCCCGTGCGCTCCGAGACCTGGACCAAGGCGCAGTACTCGCGGTTGGTGATCGAGGGGATCCCCCCGCGCAGGTGATCCAGCAGGCGCTGCTGCCGGCGGTTGAGGGCCACGCCCTCGAACTCGTAGGTCTTGTGATAGTCCGGCGGGGCGCTGGGGGCGCCGGGGTCTGCGTCCTGAGGCCGCGCCAGCGGCGTCTCGAGGAGCAGGCGGTCGGCGCTGATCGTGGCCCCGGACTCGAGGGCGCAGGCGCGCTCGATCGCGTTGCGCAGCTCGCGCACGTTGCCAGGCCAGGGGTGACGCAGCACGGCCTCGGCCGCGTCGGGCGCGAGCACCCGCGGCGGCTCGCCGTTGCGCTCCGCCACGAGCTCCAGGAAGTGGTTGCAGAGCAAGAGCACGTCCTCGCGCCGCTCGCGCAGGGGCGGCAGCTCGACGCGCAGCACGTTCAGGCGATAGAGGAGGTCCTCCCGGAACCGGCCCTCCCGGACCAGCTCGCGCAGGTCGTGGTGGGTCGCGCTCACGATCCGCACGTCGACCTGGACCTGCTTGCGCGAGCCGACGGGCCGCAGCTCGCCGGTCTCGAGCACGCGCAGCAGCTTGGCCTGCATCTCCAGGGACATGTCCCCCACCTCGTCGAGGAAGAGGGTCCCGGTGTGGGCTAGCTCGAACAGGCCCTTGCGGCTCCGGTCAGCGCCGGTGTAGGCGCCCTTCTCGACGCCGAAGAGCTCGCTCTCGAGCAGGGTCGCGGCGACCGCGGTGCAGTTGAGCACGATGAAGGGCTCGTCCCGACGGGGGCTGGCCTTGTGCAGGGCGCGCGCGACCAGCTCCTTGCCCGTGCCGCTCTCGCCCATGATCGTGACCGGAGCGCGGGTCGCGCCGTAGCGCTCGATCAGGCGCTGCACGGTCCGCATGGCCTGGCTGCGCCCGACCAGCTCCGACGCGCCCTCGCCGCCCTCGCCCAGCTCGCGCGCAGTCTCGCGATAGGCCTCGGCGACGCGCGCCAGCTCGCCCAGCTGCTGCGCGCGGCCCAGCGCGTTCTGGATCGGCGCCGCGACCTGAGCCGCGAAGGCCGTCGCCAGCGCCGCGTCGTCGGGCCCGAGCTCGCTCTTGGGGCGGGGGTCGTCCAGGTAGATCGCGCCCAGGGGCTCGCTCTGACCCTCCCGCGAGAGGGGGACCGCCAGCAGGGTCCGCGGCGGGGAGAGCCCGTCGCTGCGCGGGGCGAAGCGCGCCGGGATCCGCCCCGCCGCGCGCGCGGAGAGGCCCTCGCGGGCGACGTGCTCCAGCACGACCCGCGGGGTGCCCTCGCTCAGCTCCGCAGGCGGGATCTCGCGGGCCGCCGCCACCTCGAGCGCGCCCTCGCGGCGCAGGGCCAGGGCGGCGCGCGGCGCGCCGGTCGCCTCGCGCAGGGCGTCGAGGACCGCCTCGAGCAGGGGCTGGAGCTCCAGCTTGCTCGAGAGCACGCGTCCGAACATGGCCAGCAGGAGCTCACGGTCCGAGGTGGCCTCGCTCGCCCGCGGGACGGCCTCGTGCGTCGGCGGGACCAGGGTCCGCGCCAGCCCCTCGGCCAGCGAAGCCGGCAGCCCCTCGACCAGGCGCCCAGCCGCGGCTCGGGCGGCCGCCTGCTCCAGCGAGGCCTCCTGCGGGCTGCCGCTGGCCTGCGCCTCCTGAGCCCGGGCGCTGCTGACCAGGGCCAGGAGCGCCACGTCTCCCAGGCGCCGCGCCACGTCCCCGGCCTGCGCCAGCGAGAGGTCGCCCTCGCTGTGCGCGTCCACCCCCAGCCGCCGCAGGGCCGCGGCCACCAGGGCGTCGCCCACGCGCCGCCGATCCGTCAGCGCCTCGGGCAGCTTGGGCTTCAGCGCGCGCAGGTCGCGCAGGGCGCGGCTGGCCTCCTCGGCGCGGTCCTGGGCCAGGAGCAGGAAGCAGCGCTTGAGCAGCAACGCGCCCTCGCGCAGGGCCTCGGGGCCGAGGCTCGCGCCCTCCAGCTCGGCCAGCGCGTCGCGCAGGCGACCGCGGGCGGCCGCGGCCACGGCGCGCGCCTCGCCTGCGATCGAGCGCGCCAGGGTCACGAGGTCGGGGTGCAGCTCGCCGGACTCGAGCTCCGCCAGCGCCTGCTGAGCGCGCTCGACGTGCCCCTCCGTCTGCTCGACGTCCCCCGCGCGTCCGGTCAGGGCGGCGGCCACGAGGTGCAGGGCCAGCCGGCACAAGCCCTCGCCGCGCTCGAGCGCGGACACGATCGGAGGCGGCGCGGCGCGCGGCGGCGCCAGCGGCTGACGCGCCGCCTCGAGCGCCGCGGCCGGCCCGCCCGGGCGCCCGGCCACGAACTCCAGCGCCTCGATCGCGGCGGCCACGCCGGCGGGGTCACCGAGCGAAGCCTGCAGGGCCAGCGCGCGCGCGGTGCAGCCCAGGGCGGCGACCACGTCGCCCGCCCGGCGCCAGGCCTCGCCCAGCTCGAGCTCCGACTCGGCCACACGGCCCACGTCGCCCAGGGTCCGGCGCAGCTCCTGGCTGCGCCGCATGGCGTCGAGGGCGGCCTCGAAGCGGCGCAGGCCGAGGTAGGTGTGCCCCAGCTCCGAGAGGGCGGCGCTCTCGATCACGGGGTCGCCGGCGGCGGCCGCGACCCGCGCGCCGGCCGCGAAGTTGTCGAGCGCGCCGTCCGGGTCGCTCAGGGCCCGGCGGACGCGGCCGACGTTGGTGTAGGCGCGGCAGAGGACCGAGGCCTGCCCGCTGCGCTCGGCGATATCGAGGGCCCGCTCCAGGTAGGCCTCGGCCTGGCTCAGCTCGCCCTGGGCCTGAGCGGTCAGGCCCAGGTTGTTGAGCAGCCCCGCGGCCAGGGTCAGGTCGGCCAGCTCCTCGGCCAGCTCGAGGGCCTCGCGGAAGCGAGCCGTGGCCGCGGCCGCGGCCCCCTCGTACCAGGCGATCACGCCCAGGGTCCGCCCGGCCTCCATGACGCCGCGGCGATCGCCCGCGCTCTCGAGCGTGCGGCGCGCGGCGGTGGCCTGCCGGCGCGCGGCGGGGAAGCGGGCCCGCTCGAGGGAGAGGGCCACGGCGCCCGCCTCGCGCAGCTCGAGGCGCGCGCGCTGGAGCGGATCGGGGCTCGCCTGGCGGGCCTGGACGTAGCGCCGGATCGCGCCGGCGTGGTCGCCCTGGTTGCTGCAAATGCTGGCCTCGAGCGCGTAGAGCTCGGCCAGGACGGCGTTGCTCTGCTCGTCGTCGAGGGGCGGCGAGGTGGGCTGCGGGGGGAGGGCGTCGGTCGCGTCGCTGGCCTCGCCCGTCAGGACGGCGCGCCCGCGGGCGGCCCAGGCCTGCGCCTCGGCGGCCTCGCCCTCGGCGACCGCCAGGCGAGCCGCGAGCCGGCAGG
>CALDQK010000456.1 GCA_937911525.1 uncultured bacterium | reverse complement strand
ACGACGCGCTAGCGACAGCTCGAGACGGGCTGCCTCCTTGAAAGCGCGAAACTCCCGGCTAGAGCTCGTAGTTCTTGAGCTTGTTGTAGAGCGTCGAGCGGTTGATGCCGAGCAGCTCGGCCGCCGCCGACTTGCGCCCCTCCGCCTCCTTCAAGGCGAGCTCGATCAACTTGCGCTCCGCCGTCTCGAGCTTGAGGTCCTCGAGGTCGAGCTGGAATCGGCCGCTGGCGCTCTTGCCCTGGGAGCTGGACTCCTCAGGAGGCGCCACGACGCTGCTGCCCATTTGGAAGAAGCCCAGGTGCCGCACGTCGATCCGCTCCTCGCGGCACACGATCACCGCGCGCTCGATCACGTTGCGCAGCTCGCGCACGTTCCCCGGCCAGTCGTAGCCGACCAGGCGCTCCAGCGCTTGGTCGGTGAAGCCCTCCAGCGGACGGCGCAGGTTCAGCGAGAAGCGCTTGAGGAAGTGCTGCGAGAGGAAGCCGAGGTCCTCCTTGCGCTCGCGCAAGGGCGGCATCGTGATCCGCACCACGCAGAGGCGAAAGTAGAGGTCCTGGCGGAAGCGGCCGCCGTCGACCTCGTCCTCGAGGTTGCGGTTGGTCGAAGCCACCACGCGCACGTCCACCGGGAGGTCCGTCAGGCCGCCCACACGCTTGACCGTCCGCTCCTCCAGGACGCGCAGCAGCTTCGCCTGCAGGTTGAACTGCATCTCACCGACCTCGTCGAGGTAGATCGTGCCGTTGTTCGCGACCTCGAACAGACCCTTCTTGGCGTTCGACGCCCCCGTGAAGGCGCCGCGCTCGTAGCCGAAGAGCTCGGCCTCGAGCAGGGACTCGCTCAGGGCCGCGCAGTTGATCGCTACGAAGGGCTGCGACTTGCGCTCGCTCAGCTCGTGGATCGCGCGCGCCGCGAGCTCTTTGCCCGTGCCGCTCTCGCCATCGACGAGGGCCGTCGTCCCTGGCGTCTCCGCGACCAGCTGGATCAAGTCCAGCGCCTCGCGCAGCCTGCCGCTCTGGCCCATGTAGAAGGCCGCGGGGACGTTGCGGCCTCGCATGTGCCGACGGGTCGTGTCGGTCGAGACGCCGCTGGGGTCGGAGCGACGCCGAGAGGTGGTGTTGCGCCAGGCCGAGAGCGTCGCGCGCAGCTGCTCGCGCGAGAAGGGCTTCTCGAGGAAGTCGTTGGCGCCGAGGCGCACCGCGCGCACGGCCGCGCTGACCTGGGCGTAGGCGGTCATGACGGTGACCGGCAGGTGGCGCCAGCGGGCGCGGACGTCCTCGAGGAAGTCGAGCCCGTTGCCGTCGGGCAGGCGGACGTCGAGCAGGATCGCGTCGAACCCGTCGCCGAGGCGCGCCCGCGCGTCCTCCAAGGTCGTGGCCAAGTGACCCTCGTGGCCCAGGCGCTCGAGCTCAGCCAGGACCAAGGGGCCGATGTGCTCGTCGTCCTCGACGACCAACACCCGCTTCCCCGTGGTTGAAGGGGCGTCCTTCTCCGCCGCCTCGTTGATGACTTCCTGGTCTTCCACGCTGGAGAGCTCGTTCCTTCTCTCAAGAGGGCCAGGTTGGCTTCTCCCTGGGCCCTGAGCAAGCGCATCTAGGCATACGGCCGGTCAGCAAAGGGCCCCAGGAGGCTCTGTGGGGCCTGTCGTGTCCGGGATTCGAGCTAAGTCCTTTACTTAAGGCGCTGTCGTGACCGGCGGAGCTTTCGCGCGAGCCCCTTGCGGAGGTAGACCACCTCGAGGCGCTCGGTGACCTGCTTGCTGACCTCTCCCTCGCTGGTCACGAAGATCTCTGCGTCTTCGCCCTGGCTCTCGGCCAGCTGACGCAGGACCGAGGCGACGCGGGCGTTCGAACGCTCGAAGCTGCGGGCCAACCCCGCTCCGCTCGGAGCCTGACTGGCGTGGCGCAGCAGCAAGGGGGATTGCAGGCGGCGCGCGACCGCGGTCAGGCGCTCCAGCAGCTGGACCCCGCGGTTCTGGAGCGTGCTCCAGCTGTCACCGAAGAGCGCCTTGGGCTCGAGGCCGACCACCAGGCCGCGCGCCTCGACGCCCACCTCGACCCCAGCGTCGAGCCCGTCCGCGACGAGGAGCGAGCGCAGGCGCTGCTTGACGTCGGTCAGCTGGGAGTCCGCGACCGCCGCCTGGTCCTCGGAGGGGACCACGTTGGGGAAGATCGGCGCGTAGCGCCAGGCGTCGGGGTCGACCCGCTTGCCGGGGCTCTTGTGCTTGCCGCCGGGCTCGCTGGAGCCCCCGAAGCTGTTGCCGAAGGACTTGGCCGCCTTGTCCAGCTTCTTGAGGTCGACCTGCGAGATCGCGTAGAGGACGACGAAGAAGGCGAAGAGGAGGGTGATGAAGTCCGCGTAGGAGACGAGCCAGCGCTCGTGGTTCTCGTGCTCCTCGTGCTTCTTCTTGCGGGCCATGGCCTAGGCCGCCGCGGCGGCGGGCTCCTTCTCAGCCTTGGCGTCCGCCTTACCGTGACCGCCCCCGTGCGGCAGCGCGGCGCGCAGCTTCTCCTCGACCAGGCGCACGTTCTCGCCGGCCACGATCGAGAGGATCCCGGTCAGGACCAGCTCCATGGCGGCCACCTCGTCCTGGATCCGCAGCTTGAGCTTGCTGGCGAAGGGCAGGAACAAGAGGTTGGCCGCCGCCACGCCGTAGACCGTCGCCACGAACGCGACCGCGATACCGGAGCCGAGGTTGCTCGGGTCGTCGAGGTTCTCCATCACGTGAATCAGGCCGAGCACCGCGCCGAGGATCCCGACGGTTGGCGCGAAGGCGCCGGCTGACTCCCAGACCTTGGCGTTGCGCCCGCCGTCGTGCTCGACGACCCCGATGATCGTCTCGAGCGTGTCCTGGATCTGCTTGGGCTCCGAGCCGTCGACCGCGAGCAGCAGCCCCTGCTTGAGGAAGGCATCGTCGGTCTTCTCGGCCTCGGCCTCGAGCGAGATCAGCCCGCCCTTGCGAGCCATCTTCGCCAGCTCGACCAGGGTCGTGATCTTGGCCTCGTAGTCGATCTCCTTGGTCAGGATCGCCTTCTTGCCGTCCTTGATCGCGCCGACGAAGTCGCTCTTGGGGAAGGCGACCAGGCAGGCGCCGAGCGTCCCGCCGAACACGATCAGCGCCGCGGTGGGCTGGGTGATCGAGCCAATGTGGCCACCCTCGAGGGCCTGGCCGCCGAGGATGGCGATCGCGGAGACGATGAACCCAGCGATCGTGAGCATGTCGGGCTTCACGCGGTCCTCCTGGAGCTGTCTAGGGGATGAAGGTGTGCTTCGGTCTGGGCCTCCGGGAGGGCCTGGGCCTCGGGGAAGAGCGCCGCCCAGGGCGGGCGTCCTCCCTGGGCCGCGCGGCGCGCCTCACCGAAGCGCTCGTTGACCTCGTCCACGGTCTCGAGCACCCAGAGGGTCTCGCCCGTGACGAGGGTCAGGATCGTGTCGGGGGAGCTCTCGACCCACTTCAGCATCTCGCCGTTGAGGTGGAGCTCCTGGCCGTTGGGGCGCGTCAGGCGAATCAACATGCCTTTGATGATCGACGCCTGCGCCTCTCCCTTGAGCCCCTCAATGGCGTCAGCGCCCCCATTTCGAAAAGTGGAAATCTCCGCTCAAGCCATCGTTTGGGCTGACGAACATGAGCCCTGGAACACGAGACGGCGACACGTGGGAGCGTCCGTCAACAAGGAATAGGGAGGTTCCACAATGGCTCTTGTCGTCAACAACAACGTGGCTTCGCTCAACGCGCAGCGTTCGCTCAACAACACCAACCAGGCGCTCAACCGCTCCTTCGAGCGGCTCAGCTCCGGCCTGCGGATCAACCGCGCTGGCGACGACGCCGCAGGCCTCGCCATCAGCGAGAAGATGCGGACCACGATCCGCAGCCTCGAGCAGGCCGGCCGAAACACGCAGGACGGCGTCTCGCTGCTCCAGACGGCCGAGGGCGCCTACAACGAGGTCTCGGGCCTCCTGGGCCGCATGCGCGAGCTGGGCGTGCAGGCGTCGAACGACACCCTGAGCGCCAGCGACAAGGCCAAGCTGAACACCGAGTTCAGCAGCCTGAGCGACGAGATCACGCGTATCGCTCAGTCGACCGAGTTCAGCGGCACCAACCTGCTCGGCAGCAACTCGACCTTCACGATCCAGGTCGGCTCGGGCACCACGGCTTCGGTCGACAGCATCGACATTAGCCTGACCGCCGCCACCAGCTCGGCCCTGGGCGTCAACTCGGGTCCGAACAAGGACGTCAGCGGCTCCTACGCCTCGGCCTCCACGGCCGCGGTCACGACCGCCGGTGACCTCAACATCACCGTCGGCGGCAACACCACCGGCGTGGCCCTGGCCAACGGCGACACGGTCCAGCAGGTGGTCGACAAGATCAACTCGGCCGGGATCTCGGGCGTCACCGCCGAGGTCGAGGAGAACGCCGACGAGACCGTCAGCATCGTGATCCGCGGCGCGGACGCCGGCGCCGGCAGCGTCGTCGACGACGGCACCCTGGCTGGCGTCGACTTCACCACCGGCGCGCAGATCGCCGGCGGCGCGATCGATATCACCAGCCGGGCCAACGCCCAGACGGCGATCGACGCGATCGACACCGCGCTCGAGACGATCTCGACCTCGCGCGCTCAGCTGGGCGCCCAGCAGAACCGGCTCGAGGCCGCCGGCCGCAACACCGACGTCCAGATCGAGAACCTGACCGCCGCCGAGTCGCGGATCCGCGACGTGGACGTGGCCAAGGAGTCGGCCCGCCTGACCCGGAACAACATCCTCCAGCAGGCGGGTGTCTCGATCCTGGCCCAGGCCAACCAGGCACCCCAGGCGGCCCTCAGCCTCCTCGGGTAGTGACTCGCGAGGCCGGGAGCTGAGCTGAGCGCTCCGCTCCCTGCCTCGGCCGCGCCCGCTCGTCCTCCTTGGGGTCGAGCGGGCGCTCTGACCCTCTCACCCGCCACCCAGAACCCTGGCAGGGGCACGCGCGCGCCCACGCCAAGGAGTCGACATGAGCACGATCCAGTTCGGCGGGCTCGCCTCCGGCCTCGACACCAACGGCATCATCGACGCCATGGTGCAGGCCGAGCGGATCCCCGTGCTCACGATGCAGGTCGACAAGGCGCGGGCCGAGCAGAAGAAGGAGCTCTTCTCCAGCCTGGCCGAGAAGGCGCGCAAGCTGGTCACCACCTCCGGCGGCCTCGACGAAGTTGGCGACTACCGCGCCAGCAAGGTCGAGAGCTCCGACGAAGGCACGGTCGTCGCCAGCGGCGGCAGCGGCGCGACCCAGGGCGTGTTCGAGCTCGAGGTCAGCCAGCTGGCGACCGCGACCACCCTCGCCAGCCAGGGCTACGCCGCCGGCGATCAGACGGGCCTCGTCGGCTCGGGCACCCTGGACGTGACCGTCGGGGGAGAGACGACCGAGATCACGATCGAGGCCGGCTCCGACTCGCTGGAGGACATTCGCGACGCGATCAACGACGCCGATATCGGGGTCACCGCTTCGGTCGTCGACGACGGCACCGCCGCGGGGGGCTTCCGGCTCGTGATCCGCGGCAACGAGACCGGGCTCGAGAACGCGGTCAGCCTGGACGCCTCGGGCTTGAGCGGCGGGAGCGACCCCCTGGCCGTGACCGAGCTCTCGGCCGCGCGCAACGCCAAGTTCAGCATCGACAACCTGGACTTCGAGCGGGCCAGCAACAAGGTCAGCGACGCGCTCCCCGGGGTCAGCCTCGAGCTGCAGAAGACGACGGGCGTCGACGAGAGCGTCTCGATCCAGGTCGAGCTCGACACGAGCAAGATCGGCGCGGACGTCAAGAAGCTCGTCGACGGCTTCAACTCGCTGGTGGACCCCCTCCGCGACCAGTCCGCGCCGCCCGCGGACACCAACAGCGCCGCCGGACCGCTCAACGGCGACTTCACCGTCTCGACGGCCCGCAACCGACTCAGCCGGATCACGGCCGAGACGATCGGCAGCGGCGACTTCCCCAACCTGGCCGCGCTCGGGATCACGACCCAGCGCGACGGCTCGCTCGAGATCGACACGGCGCTCCTCAACGAGGCGATCGACGCCGACCCGGACGCCGTGGCCGAGATCATGGCGGACTTCGCAGCCCGCCTCGGGACGGTCGGCGAGGAGCTCGGCAAGACCAACGAAGGCCTGTTCGAGATCCGCAACGACACCCTCGACGCCGAGATCGACCGGATCGACGAGCGGATCGACCGCCGCGAGACCAGCCTCGAGTCCCTCGAGACCCGACTTCGCCGCCAGTTCACGGCGCTCGAGGTCCTCTCCAACACCTACCAGTCGCAGGCGGCGTATCTGGGCCAGCTCCAGAACCTGCCTCGCCTCGACCCCAACCGGAACCGATGAGCAGGAGCTCCAATGACCCCGCGCGCCCAGGCGCTCAGCCGCTACGGCAACATGAAGGTCCGCACCGCGACCCCGCTCGATCTGGTGGTCCTGCTGCTCGAGCGGGCCTGCGCCGACATTCGCCGCGCCGAGGCCGCCGCCGCCAAAGGCGACCTCAGCGCGCGCCTCTCGCAGCTCAGCCACGCTCGCTCGGTCGTCCTCGAGCTGATCGCCTCGCTCGACCACGACCAGGGCGGCGAGATCGCCGCGCAGCTGGCCAGCCTCTACGGCTTCGCCCTCGAGCAGCTCGCCGGCAGCGTCCCGCTCGAGAACCAGCAGGCCGCCAACGAGGTGCTGGGCGAGATCCTGGCCGGCTACCGCGGGATCAAGGAGGGCCAGCATGCCCGCGCGTCATGACGCCCTGGTCGCGCTGCGCGACCTCGTCGCCGCCGACCTCGACCTGGCGGCCGAGGGCAACTTCACGGCCCTCGAGCAGCAGGCCGGTCGCTGGGAGCGCCTGCGCGCCGCGATCAGCGCGGGGCGCGACCCCCTCAGCGACGTGGAGGTGGTCCTCCTGGGCGAGATCCAGCAGCTGAACGCCAAGATCCGCACCCTGCTCGAGGTCGCCCGCGCCGACGTCTCTCGGCGCGCCCAGGGCCTCGGCAAGGTCCGCACGTCCCTGAGCGGCTATCGCCGCGCCAGCACCTATCAGCCGCGCTGCGCCTCGGGTCTCGAGGTCTAGGAGGTTCCCGTGGAGGTCAGCATGATCGTGCCCAACAAGGCCGCGCGGCTGCGCTTCAAGCGCACGCTCAGCCGGGCGGGCTATCGGGTCAGCGAGTTCGACACCATGGAGAGCGGGCTGGACGAGATGCTCGAGGTCCCGCCGAGCATGGTGCTCTGCGCCCTCGACCTCCCTGACGGCAACGGCTTCGAGCTCGTCTCGCGCCTGCGCAACCACTACGACGCCGACAAGCTGCCGATCGTGCTGGTCGGCAAGTTCGAGAGCGAGGACGACCTCCTGCGCGGCTACGCGGCCGGCGCCGACGACGTGCTGAGCTACACCGCGCCGCCCGGGGCGATCCTGGCCCGCTGCGAGCTCCTGGCCAAGCGGACCAAGCGCTCTCGGCGCGGCGGGGTGCCCGTCACGGGGCCCTTCGGCGGCCTGGACGGCCTGCCCAAGAAGCTCGCGGCCCACTACGACGTGCGGCGGACCTTGGGTCGCGGCGGCTGCGCGATCGTGCTCGAGGCCTATGAGCGGGGCGGCGGCGATCGCGTCGCGATCAAGCTCTTCGACGTCAGCTCGGTCGCCATGCGCGACGCCCAGCTCCGCTTCCTCCGCGAGAGCATGGTCATGGGGCAGCTGCACAACCCGCACATCATTCGCCTGCTCGACGTGGGCAGCGAGGGCGACCAGCTCTACCTGGTGATCGAGCACCTCGAGGGCTTGACGGTGCGCGAGAAGACGCTGCGCGAGGCCCCCGCGACGGCGGCCGAGGGCGCCCAGCTGCTGCTCGGCTTGCTCTCGGCCCTGGCGACCCTCGAGGAGCACAACATCGTCCACCGCGACCTCTCGCCGGGGAACGTGATGCTGCGGGGCGGCGCCTGGGACCAGCCGGTCTTGCTCGACTTCGGCCTCGCCAAGCAGCCCTTCGACACGGGGGTCACCTCCCCCGACCTCCTGCTGGGGACGCCGGGCTACATCGCGCCCGAATACCTCTACGGGAACGACATCGACCACCGCTACGACCTCTACGGCCTGGGCATGCTGACCCGCTTCGCCCTCACCCAGCGGGACCCCTTCGACGACTACACCGAGCGCAGCCGGCTCAACGCGGCCGCGACCCAGGAGGTCGACTTCCCCGCCACCCTGCCGATGTGCCTGCGGGACCTGCTCTACCGGCTGACCTTCAACGACCGTGATCGGCGCCCGAGCTCGGCGGCCGCCCTCCTCGCCAAGGCGAGCGAGCCCGGCAGCGAGCTCCTCGAACTGGCTGGCCTCGCCAGCGCCCCCCGCTAAGAGAGAGAGACGAACCAATGGCAACGATCTTCCTGGTCGAAGACGACGAGCTCCTCTGCTACACCCTGCGGGAGGTCCTCACCTCGCGTGGTCACGACGTCGAGCACCGCGGCAACATCACCGACGCCATGCGGGACATCCCCGAGGTCCAGCCCGACATCCTGCTCTCCGACCTGCAGCTCCCCGACGGGACGGGCTTCGACCTGGTCGAGCACCTGCGCAACACGGGGGTCGAGCTGCCCGTCATGATGCTCTCGGGGGTCAACGACGAGTCCACGATCATTCGCGGCTTCGACCTCGGCGTCGAGGACTACCTGACCAAGCCCGTCCAGAAGGAGGAGCTCCTGGCCAAGGTGACCCGCGTCCTTGCGCTGCGGAAGGGGAGCAACGCCCCCATGGAGGAGGTCGACCTCCCCGGCGGACGCGAGCGGGCCTTCGGGCGCTACCGGATCGACAAGCTCCTCGGCCGCGGCAGCTCGGGTATCGTCTACAAGGCCCTAGACCTCGAGGAGGGGCGAATGGTCGCCCTCAAGGCCCTCTCGCCCCTGGCGGCCCTCGAGGAGGAGAAGCGGACCCGCTGCCTGCGCGAGGTCTACTCGCTCTCGGCCCTCGACCACCCGCACGTGGTGCAGGTGCTCGACTTCGGGAGCAAGGAGGGGCGCTTCTACCAGGCCATGGAGTTCGTCCCCGGCCCCGAGCTGCAGGCCCACGTGCGCGAGCAGGGGCCCATGAGCGCGCCGGACGTGGTCTCACTCCTGCGCGGCCTGGCCCGGGCCCTGGCGGCCCTCGACAAGGCGAACCTGGTCCACCGCGACATCAAGCCGGCCAACGTGATCCTGCGCGAGGGAGACATTCGGCGCCCGGTCCTGGTCGACTTCGGCCTGGCCAAGCGGCCCTTCGACCGCACCGTGACCGCCCAGGGCGCCTTCGTAGGCACGCCGGCCTTCACCTCGCCCGAGTCGGTCTACGGCAAGGACCTCGACCACCGCAGCGACATGTTCTCGCTCGGGCTGGTCGGGCTCTTCGCCCTCACGGGCCACTTCGTGTTCCCAGACCTGAGCGGGCTGCAGCTCGTCCACGCGATCGGGTCGCGGCCCGTCCAGATCCCCGCCGAGGTGGACCCCTCGCTGCGGGAGGTGATCAAGCGCATGACCCGGATCAGCCGCAACAAGCGCTACCAGAACGCCCAGGAGCTGCTCGAGGTCCTCGATCGCCTCGAGGGCGGCGTCCCCGGTCGCGGGCAGCCTCGGGTCGCGCCCTTCTCGGTGCGGGCGGGCTGAGCAGGGCTCGTCGCGCTTTCCGACGGGGTGTCGCGCTTTCCGACACATCATCGGCGCGAGGTGGGCGCCGAGGCCCCCAAACCGCCTAAATCGCCCAATTGCGGGTTGGCCCGCCAATTGCCCTGCGCTGGGGCGTGTCCGAGCGAATCAAGCAATCCATCCTGATCGTGAGCGCCCTCCTGGCGGCGCTGACCACCCTCGCGGGAGGGCTCCTGGTCTGGCGCCTCTCGAGCCGGGTCGAGTCGCTCCTGGCCGAGCGGGACCTCGCCAGCACGGCCCAGCTGGGCACGACCAGTGAGGCGCTGATCCGCGCCGAGCGGCTCTTCATGCGCGGCGACGCCGACGGCGCCACCCGCGTGCTGGAGCGCGCGATCCAGGAGAACGAGCTCGAGCCCCAGCAGCGGCTGCTGGCCGAGATCCTCGTCGCGCGCGGTCACGTCCAGACCGGCGACCTCCGCGCCGCGCGCGCGGCGATCGAAGCCGCTCAGGCCACCGCCGACCTGCCGGCCCACCCCAGCGACCTCTACGACATGGGCGAGCGCGCCTTCCGCGCCGGTGACCTCTCGGGGGCGCGGCGGATCTACGCGCTCGTGCTGGGGCGCGAAGACGAGCACACCGACGTGCGCTCGATCTGCGATCGGGCCACGATGCGGATCGGCGACACCTACTTCGCCGAGGCGCGCGGCGGCAGCCTGCCCGACCCCGAGGAGCAGGCCGCCTGGGAGCCGCTCCTGCTCGGCGTCGACGAGAACGCCACGCCGCGGGTCCTGCGCGAGGGCGAGCACCTGAGCGTCGAGGCGCGCCGGATCGACGCCCGCCGCCTGCTCGAGGCGATCGCCCGCGCCATGGGCAAGGAGCTGGTCCTCTCACCCGCCGCCGCGGCCATGCTCCCGGCGGCCGTCTCGCTGCGGATTCGCAAGCGCCCCGCGGATCAGGTGCTCTGGATCGTGGCTCACGCGGCGGGCCTGCTGGTCGAGGCTGGCGGGAGCCTGGAGCGCGAGCTGCGCGTGCGGACCGAGGCCGAGGAGCCCCGCCCAGACCCTCGCGACTTGGCGGTCGAGTCCTACCTCCGCGCGCTCGAGCGCCAGGGCACCAACGCCTCGCGGGCCCAGTTCCAGATCGCCGAGATCGAGCGCGAGAACGAGGAGCACGCCTCGGCCGTCGACCGCTACCGCGCCCTGGTTCGCAGCTGGCCGCAGGCGCGGATCGTCCCCCAGGCGCTCTTGGGGCTCGCCCGCTCGGAAGCCGCGCTCCTGCGCCTGGTCAACGCCCGCGACGCCCTGCACCGCCTCCTGGAGCTCGACTCGCCCGAGGCCAAGGAGCTGGCCCCGATCGCGTTCCGGCTGCTGGCGGACTGCTTCCTGGCCGAGGGCAGCGAGCTGGAGGCCCAGAAGGTGCTCCGCCACCTGCTCGACCGCTTCCCCGACTTCGACCAGGCGGACGCGACCCGGCTCAAGCTGGCACAGGTCCAGGTCGGCCTCGGGCGGATCGAGGAGGCCCTGCAGCTCTTCCGCGAGGGGCTCGACAAGGGCGGCAGCGCGGACCAGCTGCGGGCGACCCTCGGGGCCGTGCGCAGCCTGCTCGACCTGAAGCGCCCGGGCGAGGCCTTGCCCCTGATCCGCAAGCGGCTGCGCACGGTGGAGGGCGTCGACCGGGGCCGCCTCTACGTGCTCCTGGCCAAGGCCCACGACGCGGCCAAGGACCCCGTCGCGACGCGCTTCGCCCTCGAGCACCTGGCGCGGGTCTACCCCGAGCGGGCCGATGAGCCAGGCATGATCCTGCTGGCCGCGCGCACCAGCCTGGCGCTGGGGCTCCTGGCCGAGACCGAGCGCACGCTCGAGCGGCTCGGGCCCAGCGGGAGCGCGCTCCAGATCGCGCTCGAGCTCGCCGACCTCCAGCTGCGCGAGGGCCAGCTCGGCCAGGCC
>CALDQK010000455.1 GCA_937911525.1 uncultured bacterium | reverse complement strand
GAAGCACCCCCGCCCGGGCGGCCACCCGGGACGGGGCCCAGACGCTCCACAAGAGCATCAGGATACCGCCGAGGAGCGACCGGCCCCGAGCCCGCTTGAGCGCGTGCGCCGTGCGTTGCATCGCAGCTGGCTCAGGGGAGAGGCAGGCAGCAACCGCCGCGAGCTGCACGCGGACATCTGCGCCCTCAACGCGCTCAGCGACTTCGAGGCCCGCGGTGGGCGCTTGGGGCCCGACTCGATCCCCGCGGACGCCGCCGAGGTCGAGCGCGGGCGGCGAGTCCTGGCGCGCGAGCTGAAGCGCGAGGCGCGCGGGCGCCGGGGTGGTGCAGCGTGAGCGCGCTCAAGCTGATCCGGCGCGACGACCTGCCGACCGGCCCCCTCGAGGTGCTTCAGGATCAGGAGACTGGCGAGGTGCTCATGACCGACGAGCAGCTGGGGATTCACCTCGGCTACAAGGACCCCGCCGCAGGCATACGTAAGCTCTACGAGCGCAACTTCGAGGAGCTCCACCCCAGCACCTTGCGCGTCAAACTGACACGGGACGGTGTCAGCAAAGAGGTTAGGTGCTGGCGGCGCGAGGGCGTCCACGCAGCGGGGTTCCTGGCGCGCACCGACCGCGCGCGCGCCTTCCGCAAGTACGCCGCGCGCCTCTTCCGCGACCTCGAGACCGGCGCCAAGGTCGTGGTCTCCCGCGAGGTGCTCGAGACGCGCGCCGAGGGCGCACGCCTGGTCAGCTCCGACCACCTCCTCGAGGCGGTCCGCGTCACGACTCAGCAGGTCAGCCTCCTGCTCGACCGAACCGAGCGTCTGGAGGGCGAGCTGCGCGACGTCCGCGGGGCGAGGCGCAGGCCCGGGGAAGTGACGGCCTTCGTCGTGGCGCGCCGATACCACTGGTTCTCCGAGTCGGGCAAGCCGCACAGCCGAGCGGTGCTCGACGTCGCCAAGCTCAACGGGTTCGAGGACCGGGGACTGCTCCGCCAGGTGCTCACGAGCGACGGCGACCGCACGGTCGCCACCTTCGTGTTCTCGCCCGAGGGCGTGGCCGAGTTCGCCAAGATCAACGCCTCGCGAGGCTGCGAGCACAGCTTCAAGGTCCCCGGAACGGCGGTCACCTGGAGCGTCACGCGCTCCCCAGCGCGGAAGGGCGCCGCGTAGATGAGCGTGATCCTCCAGAGCGGCTCCCTCGCCGCGGCGGTCGAGCGGTTCAACCTGGAGGCCGACTTGGCCACCCTGCTCGGGGTCGAGCTCGAGCAGGCAGGCGCCCGTGACGGGGGCGAGCTGCGCGGGCGCTGCCCCAGCTGCGAGGGGGGCGACTTCCACGCCTACCCCGACTCCCCAGAGGGGGCCTGGGCGATCTGCAACCGCTGCGACTTGAGCGGCGACGCGCTATTCTGGAGCGTGGTCGCCTCGGGCGACGACCCCAAGCGCCCCGGAGCGATGCGCGATCACCTGCGCCTGCGGGGGCTGCTCGACGAGCAGCTCTCGCCCGAGCGGCAGGAGGAGCTCGCGCGCCTCGCTCAGCGGCGCCGCGAGGAGCGCGAGCAGGCCCGCGCCCGTCGCGCCGCGGAGCGCGAGGGCGAGGTGCAGGGCCTCGCACGTGTCTGCGCCCCAGCCTGGGCCTCTGCGCCGGCGCTGGACGACGCGGCCGCGGCCTGGGTGCGCTCGCGCGGGCTCGAACCTGAGCACGTTGGCCGGCTTGACCTTGTGCGCGCGATCGCCGGCGCCGCCCTCGAGGGTGAGCGGCTCGTGCCCCTCCGCCGTTGCGCTGCGCTCCTGCCGCTCTGGAGCCTGCAGGGCGAGCTCGCGGCACTCCAGGGCCGGGGCGGCCCAGGCGCGAAGGAGATGGCGACTAAGGGCGCGCGCGGCCCGGTCGTGTTCGCCAGCAGCGCCGCGGTCGAGCTCCTGAAGGGGCGGACGAGTAGCCCTCCCCTTGTGGTCGTGGTCGAAGGTGGCGGCGACTGGCTCGTGTGGGCGAGCCTGCGCCCCGACCTTGCCGTGCTGGGGGTCCTCAGCGGCTCGCCCGGCCCGCTGGGCGCCCGCCTGGCAGAGCTGGGGGTGCCTCGGGTGGCGGTGCGAACCGACCCCGACGCGGCCGGCGACAAGTACGCGGCACAGCTGGCTGCGGGGCTGCCCGACGCCGAGCTGCTCCGGCCCGTGATCCGCGACCAGGGCGACGACGGCGACCGCTTCCTCGCCGGGCTGCTCGAGGACGACCCGACCGCCGACTGCGAGCCGTGGCGGCCAAGCCAAGGGCAGGCGAAGACCAAGATCCGACGCGGCTCCTACGAGGTCGACGAGCGGGGGAACCTCTGGAGCCTCCGCGAGACGAAGGACGGCGAGCAACGCTTCCTCCTCGCCAACTTCCATGCGCAGATCACGCGCGAGGTCCTCGAGGACGACGGCGCCAGCGAGCCCGTTCTGCGCTTCGACCTGGAAGGAGAGCTTGGGGGCAGGAGCTTCAGCGTGCGGATCCCGGCGGCGCGCTTCCGCTCGATGAGCTGGGTGGTGGAGGAGCTCGGCGCGGGCGCGGTCGTGGAACCGGGCCAAAACAAGCCCGACCTACTCCGCCACGCGGTCCAGGTCCTGAGCCAGGGACTCACGAAGCGCTCCCGCGTCTACATGCACACGGGCTGGCGGAGGGACGAGCGGGGCCGCATGGTCTACCTCCACGCCGGCGGCGCGGTCGGGGCGAGCGGCGCGGTCTCCGCCGAGGTTGGGCTCGAGGATCCGCTCTCGCGGCTCGATCTGCCTACGCCGCCCTCGGGCGAGGACCTGCGGAGCGCTGTGGCGGCCAGCCTACGCCTGCTCGAGGTGGCGGACCTCCGCGTCACCTATCCGCTGCTCGGGGCCGTCTACCGCGCAGCGCTCGGGGTGGCCTGCCCCTTCAGCATCTACCTGCTCGGGAGCAGCGGTGCGCAGAAGTCGTGCCTGGCGGCCCTGGCCCAAGCCCACTGGGGCAGCGGATTCAGCTACGACTCGCTGCCGGGGGCCTGGAGCTCTACGGCCAACGCGAACGAGGCGATCGGCTTCGCCGCCAAGGACGCGCTCTTCGTTGTCGATGACTTCCGCCCGCCGGGCTCGGGGCGCGAGCGACGGTCCTACATGCGCGACGCGGACCGCTTGCTGCGGGGCTCAGCCAACGGAGCCGGTCGCGCGCGCCTCACGCGGGAGGGGCGGCTACGCAGCGGCCGCCCGGTGCGGGGCCTTGTCGTCTCGACGGGCGAGGAGCTGCCGACAGGCCGCAGCCTGGTGGGGCGCCTCTTCGTCTCGAGGCTCTCGCCCGGTGACGTGAAGCTCGGGCCGCTCAGCGAGCTTCAGGAGGCCGCCCGGCGCGGCAAGCTCGCACAGGCGCTGGCGGGGTTCCTGAGCTGGCTCGCGCCGCGCCTTGAGCAAGAGCAGGAAGAGGCGGTCGCTCGGGTGGCGGATCTGCGCGCCGAGTTCCTCGCTGAAGGGGTGCACCCGAGGACGCCCGAGGCCGCCGCGCATCTCATGATCGGGCTCGAGCTCTTCCTCCGCTTCGCCCAGGAGGCCGGGGCCCTCGACCCCGTTGAGGCCAAGCAGCACCTGGTCGAGGCGCGCGCTGCGCTCGCCGCTGCGGCGGTAGACCAAGGCGAGGCCCAGGCCGAAGAGACACCCGTGGAGCAGCTCAAGACGATCTTGGGCGCGGCCTTCAGCTCGGGCGCGGCTCATCTCGTCGCGCGGGAGGGGCGCCGACCCGAGGATCCCCTGCGGTGGGGCTGGGCCCGCGCAGACGAAGGCTGGCCCGAGTCACCACGGGAGCCTGCCCGGGCCGGCAGCAACCCCGTGTTCCTCGCAAAGGGGGACCGGATCGGTTGGCACGACGAGGGCCACGGCGAGCTGTGGCTGATCCCCGACGCGACCGTGGGCGTGTTGCAGAAGATCAGCCGCGGCGACTTCCTGAGCTCCGCTCGTGAGCTAGGGGTCCAGCTGCGTGAGGCGGGGCTCCTCGTCTCGCGCGAGAAGAAGCGCGGGAACACCAAGCGGCTGCCCCGGTCGTTCTGCGGCTCGCGCACTCCCTGCTGGCACGTGAGCGCGCGGGCTCTCTTCGGGAGCGACGAATGATCGACCTGGACAGCCTCCGCGCCCTAGTGCGCGAGGAGGTCGAGCGGGCTCTCTCGGAGCAGAAGAGCGAGCAGGAGCACGATTCGACGGACGAGTGGCTGAGCCCTGACCAGGCGTGCGCGCGCTTCAACGTGAGCCGCTCGAGCTTCGACCGCTGGCGCTCCGACCCTGCGACCGGCCTTGAGCAGCTGACCCCGCAGCCAAGTGGACACGGTGGCCGGATCCTTGTCCCGGTGGCGGGCTTCGAAGAGTGGCTTCGCGCCCGTGGCAAGGGGCTTGCTCAGTAGCGAGCCACCATGACCAAGAAGAAGGTGAAGAAGCGGCGCAAGGCGCCGAGGGGTAGCGGTCTGTCCTGGGATCCGCGCCGCGAGAAGTGGCTGTGGCGCCGGGTGGACAAGAGGACCGGCCGCCGCCGCGTGCGCTCGACGGACCAGCGCCGCCTAGATCTGGCGATGCGCGTGGCGGCGCGCTTCGACGACGAGCTCGCCCAGGAGCAGGCCGGGCTGAAGGTCTACGACTGCTGGCGCCTGGAGCTGGAGCCCCTGGTGACGCGCTGGCAGGGCCATCAGGTCAGTTCGGCCCGCGCCGCGGAGCTGAAGGCGAAGCGGGTGCGGCGAGCCCTGGAGCTGCTGAAGTTGAGGACCGCAGCCGACCTGGCAGACGTGGCCAAGCTGGACGACCGGCTACGCGCGCTCGAGGGGCGCCAGCTGGGGCGCATGACCGTGAGCAGGGCGCGCCTGCGGGATAGCTTCCAGAACCCGCTGAAGGCCTTCTCCCGCTGGCTGGCGGGCAACGGGCGCCACCTGCCCCACGACCCGCTTGCGGTGTGGGAGCCGATCCCGCTACGAGCCGAGGACAAGGCTGCGAAGCGCCCGCGGCGCTCGGCCTACCCCCACGAGCTGGCCCGGGCCTTCCGTGCCGTCGAGCTGCTCGACGGACGGCGCAACCGGGTGGCCCAGGTCCTACTCTGGAAGGTGCTCCTGGTGGCCGGGCCCCGGGCCGGGGCGCTCTACTCGCGCGACGTCCGCCACCTCCACGTGCGTGAGGTCCTCGAGGACGGGGAGCTCGTCCGGGTCGGCTGGATCGACCTGGGCGCGGGGGTCGGGAACAAGCGGAAGGGCGCGGCCGAGCTCGACGCCGCCACGACGGAAGAGCTCCTCGCCTTCCTGGGGGATCGTGAGCGCGGGCCGCTCCTCCCCTCGCCCACGGGCAGCCGTTGGCGCCGGGAGCGAGCGCTGGACTCCTGGCGCGAGGCCTTCGGGCTGGCGCTGTTGGACGAGCTCTGGCCGAGCTGGGCGCCGGCGGACCTCGAGCTCGCGCTGAAGGCCAACCGCTCGTTGCTGTCGGGCCGCCTGCGCCTGTTCGAGGCAGGGAACCCGGGGCTGGGGCTGACGGACGCGACGAAGCGAGGCCGGGTCGAGGCGCGGGAGCAGGTCGAGCAGCTGGTGGCGGATCTGGGCGAGGAGTTCCGAACCCGCATGATCGACGCCGCCAGCCTGCGCAAGACGCACGGGACATGGGCGGAGGCGAAGGGGGTGCCTGGGGTCGCGATCGACAAGCAACTGGGGCACCGGGCGCAGGTGCGTGAGGCGGACGTGTTCCGCGCGATCGCGAGGAGCCAGACCGGCCGCTCGCACTACCTCGACCTCGACTCGCAGCTCTTCGACGCGCGCCTGAGCGCCCGGGCCGTCCGCGAGCTGCTCGACCAGGCCGTGGCCGAGTTGGAGGCCGTGGGGACGCCGCTGCTCTTCGCCGGACGCTCGGCGTCGCGGGGCTCCGAGCTCGGCTGACCAGGCTGGGGCAGCTCGCGCCGCTGGTGCGGGGCAGGTGCCCTGGGGCAGTTG
Organism: uncultured bacterium; assembly: GCA_937911525.1. Classification (GTDB taxonomy): domain Bacteria; phylum Planctomycetota; class J058; order J058; family J058; genus NORP233. The sequence goes on along the minus strand of CALDQK010000455.1, from coordinate 5,614 downwards.
GGCAGGTTCCCGCTCGAGCGTGGGGCAGGTCAGGCATGCCGAGAAACCTGGCCTAAACCCTCGAAATCGTGCCGCTGGGCAGTTTGGGCAGTTGGGGCAGGTGGTGTGTGGGGTGCAGGCCCCTCTGCTCCGAGGTGGAGTCGCGCTCGCCCCAATGGATGCACTATGGATGCGCGGGGTTCATGAGACGTGAAACGAAAGAAGGCGACACCTCGTAAGGTGTCGCCTTCGCTTGTCTTGCGTCTTAGCTGCTGACGAGATTCGAACTCGTGACCTCTTCCTTACCAAGGAAGTGCTCTACCAACTGAGCTACAGCAGCGGCGAGGGCGAACTATACCAAGGAGCGGCCGGCGCTCTAGTCCCACTGTCGGCATGTCTCATCATGGGTAGAATCTTGCCATGCCGCGTCTTAGCGAACAGGTGGTCCATATCCTCGCCGGCGAGGGCCTCGACGTAGAGGAAGACCGGGGCGGGTATCTGCTCCGCACCGGGCCCGGCGAGACCCCCCTCAGCGTGTGGGTCAACGAGACCGACCGGGTCGTGCGGGCCGAGCAGGTGCTCGCCTATCCGGTCGACGACTTCTCGCCCTCGCTGGGCCGGGCCCTCGACTGGCTGAACCTCCACCGAGGCGGGGTGTGCTACTCCTTCCAGGAGGCGCAGCGCGCGGTGGTCGGCTCCACGATGTGGTCCTCGCCCAATCGAGACCCCTCCACGAACCAGATCCACCTCCTGGTGGCCCTCCTGATGCAGGCCAAGGTTCGCGACTCGTCGGCCCTGAGCCGCGTGGCCGAGGGCGAGGCCGGCTGGGAAGAGGTCGCCGACACCGAGGGGAGCGTGGAGCCGCGTCGCCCGAGCGGGCGGCACGAGAAGTCGACCCTGCGCTTCACGACCTCGCGCTTCGATCCCGAAGAGCTAATGCCCGCCAAGAAGGCCCGCCGGCCGGAGAGCAGCAGCTTCGACACGGGCTGGCGCGAGCCGCCCACCCGCCCCCTCGGCCAGATCGCCGACGAGAGCCTCGGCGGGAGCCTGGACGCTCCCACCCAGGACTGGGGGCCAGACGACCGGCCTGACGATCGCTCCGCCGCGGCGCCCAAGGACTCCCCCGCCGACGACATGATCGTCCCCCGGCGCACCAACCGCCTCGCGCTGCAGCTCGCCGTTCAGGAGGTCGACCGCGGCGGCGAGGTCGCCAAGCAAGACCTGACGCTCGCGAGCCGGAGCCCGGGCCGCCGCCTGCTGCGCTTCCTGCTGATCACGGCGGTCGTGCTCCCCGTCTCGCTGATCCTCTTCCAGCGGATCGTGTTCCCCTTCCTGCCCAAGCCGCAGCGCGACATGCTCGCGCCCTACCTGGCCAAGGTCGGCCTCGACCCCGGCGGCGGCGTCCCGCGCCCCCTTCCGACCGCGACGGGCGAGACGCCCCTCGAGGTGCGTCGCATGATTCAGCCCGGCGCCGACCTGCTGCGGGCCGAGCTCGAGGAGCCGCTCGAGGGCGGCGAGGACCGGGTCGAGGTCTCGCTCAAGGTCCTCGGCGACGAGAAGCGGAGCGTGCTCGAGACGATCATTTGCCAGAGCAACAGCCTCGACGCGCGCCGACGCGCCTACGAGCTCTGGGTCCAGCACAAGTTCAGCGAGGAGGAGGGCGCGCGCTTCAAGCTGCTCCGCCTGCTCCACGCGATCAAGAGCCCGCGCAAGCAGATCCAGAAGTTCCTCCTCGAGGAGCTCGCGACCACGCCGCCCTCCGACAGCGAGGTCGAGGCCTGCCTGGAGTGGGCCCCCAAGCAGGGAGCGGTGTGGTCCTACGCGATCAACCGGCTGGGCCGACCCGGGGAGGGGGCCGAGGCGCGCGCCAAGGTCCTCACCAAGCAGCTCGAGGCCGACACGAAGGAGCTCGTCGTGCTGCGCTCCCTGATCCGCACCGAGCAGGCTGGCCCCGAGGCGCTGATGACCCTCGTCGACCGGCAGGGCCTCGACTGGTGCCAGGGCGAGGAGGGGCGCAAGCTGCTGGTGACCCTCGTCAAGCGGCACCCAGACGCCGCCGACGGTCTGCTGACCAACGAGAACATCGAGCTGGCGGCCTTCGCCGTCGACGTGATCGAGGAGGCGGGCGGCTCGGGCGCGGTCAACAAGCTGATCAACATCGCGCGAGACAAGGGGCCGCAGCCCTACAAGACCTGGATCCGGCAGAAGGCGGTCCGCGCCCTGCGCGAGGCGACCCCCGCCGACGCGACCTGGCCCTTGGTCTACATCCTGAACACCAAGGGCACGCCCGACGCGCTCACGGACGACGTGCGCCGCGCCCTGCGCACCTACGGCCCGCGCGGGGTCGAGGACCTCGAGCGCTACACCGGCAGCGATCGCTCCAGCACCCGCCGCTACGCGGTGAACGGCCTCACGGCCATGGCCAGCCCGACCGCCGTCGAGCGCCTGATTCGCATGTTCCCCGACGAGCCCAACACCTACGTCCGGCGTCAGATCGCCGAGTCCCTCGGTGAGCTCCAGAAGGAGAAGGGCGTCCAGGGCACCCTCCAGAAGGGCCTGAGCACCTTCCGCCGCGTGGCCCGCACCGACCGCGACCCGGTCGTGCGCAAGGAGGCTGAGCGCCTCTATCGGTCCATCGCCGGCAGGTAATCAGGGGGGCTCGAGCGCCCAACTCGGTCTATATTCGCGCCCCTGGCTGCGAGCCGCGCTGCGCTCGCGCCCTTCGATTCCCTCTGCACGGGAGACACCCATGCATCGCTACGCCACCCGAGCGGGCTTCGCCCTGCTCGGCCTCCTCGCCCTCAGCGCGCCCGCGGCGGCCCAGCCCGCCGACGAAGAGCGCACCTTCCGCAAGCTGACCCTCGACAACGGCCTGCGGGTCGTGATCGCCAGCGACCCCAAGGTCAACGTGTCCTCGGCCTCGATGGCCGTGGGCGTGGGCGCCAACGCCGACCCCGAGGACGCCCAGGGCCTGGCTCACTTCCTCGAGCACATGCTCTTCCTGGCCAACGAGAAGTACCCCGAGCTCAACGGCTACAGCAAGTTCCTGCAGGCGCACGGCGGCATGTCCAACGCCTACACCAGCCAGGACCACACCAACTACCACTTCGAGGTCAACCACGACGGCTTCCCCGAGGCCCTCGACCGCTTCGCCCAGTTCTTCGTCTCGCCCACCCTCGACTGGGAATACGCCCAGCGCGAGGTGATGGCCGTCAACAGCGAGCACCAGAAGAACACCATGGACGACACCTGGCGGCTGATGCAGCTCCAGCGGAGCGCCGTCCGCAAGGACCACCCCGCCAACGCCTTCTCGACCGGCAACAAGGACACGCTCAAGGACGCCAAGGAGGAGGTCCTGCGCGCCTTCTTCAACGACTACTACAAGCCGCCCAACATGGCGCTCTCGGTGGTCGGCAACCGCAGCCTCGACGAGCTCGAGGCCATGGTGCGCGAGCGCTTCAAGGACGTGAAGAAGGGCGAGCCCAAGGCCTGGACCATGCCGGCCGACCTGCTGCCCGAGGCCAAGGGCCTGCGCCTGTTCGAGGTCGTCCCGATCAAGGACCTCCGCCAGCTGCGGATCTTCTTCGACATCCCCAACCAGCACCCGCACGCCCTGACCAAGATCGAGAACCTGGTCGGCATGACCATGGGCGACGAGGGCCCCGGCAGCCTGCTGAGCTACCTCAAGCAGCGCGGCCTGGCGACCATGCTCAGCGCCGGCGGCGGCGGGACCCGCTTCTACAGCTCGGTCCAGGTGACCGTGGGCCTGACCCCCAAGGGCCTCGAGCAGTGGCGTGAGGTCCTGCAGCTCTGCTTCGCCTACACCCGCATGCTGCGCGAGTCTGGCTTCCCCAAGCACGTCTGGGAGGAGTCCAAGGCTCTGGCCGAGCTCAACGATCGCTTCGGCGCCAAGCCCGAGGGCACCCAGGCCGCGATCGACCTGGCCAACAACGTGCTGAACTACGGGCTGAAGGTCGCCGACAAGGTCAACACCACCTTCCAGACCCCCGACCCCAAGGCCTACCAGGCCCTCGTCGACGCGCTCGTGCCGAGCAACGCGCTCGTGTTCCTGGTCAGCAAGGGGCTGAAGACCGACAAGACCGAGACCTACTACGGCACCTCCTACAGCTACCGCGTCGAGGACGGCGAGAGCTTCAGCGCGCTGCAGAAGGTCGAGGTCCCCGAGGGGATCCACGTCCCCAAGCCGAACCCCTTCGTGCCCAAGACGACCAAGCTCCTGCCGGTCCAGCCGGTGCTCCTGATCAAGGACCCGGGCGCCACGGTCTACTTCCGTCAGGACGCGCAGTTTCGCCGGCCCAAGGTCGCGCTCCAGATGCACATCCTCTCGCCCGCGGCCTATGGGAGCGCCAAGCAGGCGGCCCTGACCGGCCTCTACGCGGCGGTGATCCAGGAGCAGCTGAACGAGTTCTCCTACCCGGCGTTGATGGCCGGCCTGAGCTACACGCTCAGCCCGACCCGCCAGGGTCTGCTGCTGGCGATCTCGGGCTACTCGAGCTCGGCCTACAAGCTGCTCTCGATCGTGGCCAAGTCCCTGCGCGGTGAGCTCGACGCCGAGACCTTCGAGCGCGTCCGCCTGCGGGCCGTCGAGGGCGTCAAGAACTTCCCCCTCGGCCAGGCCTACCAGGTCGTGAGCGAGCTCAGCCGCAAGGTCACGCTCAAGCGCTACTACCTGCAGGACGAGCTGCTCGAGACCTACAAGAGCGCCAAGCTGGCCGACGTCGTCGCCCACCGCGACGCGCTGCTCGCGAAGACCCACATCGAGGGCCTGGGCGAGGGCAACTTGACCGGCAACCAGCTCCGCCGCGTGACCCACATGGTCCGCAAGGCGCTCGGGAGCGAGGCCTTCGACCCCAAGCAGGCCCACGAGGACGAGGTGCTGCTGCTGAAGGACAAGGAGGACGTGGTGCTCAAGCGCGTGGGCGCCACCGACCAGGCCTGCCTGCGCCTCGACTTCCAGGTCGGCAAGTCCTCGGTCCAGACCCGCATGGCGGCCGAGCTGATCGGGCGCGCGCTGCGCAACCCCTTCTATACGGAGATGCGCACCAAGCAGAAGCTGGGCTACATCGTGTTCTCGGGCACCTACAACCGCGAGAACGTGCAGTACCTGGTGTTCCTGATCCAGTCGGGCACCAACCCCGCGCCCGACCTGCTCCAGCGCGCCGACGCGTGCATCGAGACCCTGCCGGAGATGTTCAAGGGCATGCCCCCGCAGATGTTCGAGGCGCTCCGCCAGAGCCTGATCCAGGACCGTCAGAAGGAGCCCAAGACGATCGGCGAGCAGGCCGGCCGCGACTACGTGTCGGCCTTCGACAAGGAGGGCGACTTCGAGTGGCTCGACAAGGAGATCGAGGCGCTGAAGAACCTCGAGCAGGAGGACGTGGCGAAGCTGCTCGCGAGCGTCGTCGCCAACAAGACCCGCGTGACCTACCTCCTGGCCGCCAAGCAGCACGGCGAGTTCAAGGAGGCTGGCACCGTGGGCGAGGACTTCAGCAAGTTCGCTGAGGGCCGGACCTACCTGAAGGAGAAGGCGGGCCGCTAAGGGCGCCGACCCACTTCAGCAGGAACTCGTGAGGGGGCCGTCGCTGTGGCGACGGCCCCTCTTGCGTGTGAGGAA
>CALDQK010000454.1 GCA_937911525.1 uncultured bacterium | reverse complement strand
GATTCGGACTGCGGAGCCTCTGCGAAACTCTGCGTCCTCTGCGTCTCTGCGGTAAATCGATCGTCCTTGCGCTTTCGCCTCGTCAATCCCAGGCGAGGTTTCGCAACGGCCTCTCGGGCACGGGCACGGACGAGCACGACGGAATGTCGATCAGCTCAGGTTCCGCAGAAGGTCTTGTGGACCACCTCGTCGGCTCTCGGCGGCGCGGTGAAGGGCTCGAGCTCGAGGCGCTCCTCGTAGGGCCGCGCGAGCGCCGCGTGCAGGGCGTGGAAGTGGCTGAAGTCCCCGCTCTCGCCCAGCTCGATCGCGCGCGCCACCTGGTGGTTGCGCGGGATCAGGTAGGGGTTCGCCGCGTTCATGCGCGCCACGACCTCTTCGCGGGGCTGCCCCTGGCGATCCAGGCGCTCGCGCCAGCGCGCGTAGAGCGGCTCGTCGGCGTCGAGCTCGTAGGGGAGCGCGCGCCAGGCGTTGGTGTAGTCCAGGCCCTTGACCTCGAAGCGGCCCAGGAAGGCGCGGATCAGCTCGCCGTCGGCGGGCTCGGGGTGCTCGATCCCGAGCTTGGGCGCCATGGCCGCCAGCCAGGCGCCCTCCCAGATCGCCTGGTAGCCGCCGAGCGCCTCCTCGAGGCGGGCCACGGCCCGGTCCGGGTCCTCGGGGTCGATCAGGGGCACCAGGCAGCTGGCCAGGATCGAGAGGTTCCAGAGCGCGATCGGGGCCTGGTTCTCGAAGCGGTAGCGGCCGGTCCGATCGATCGAGCTGTAGACCTGAGCCGGGTCGAAGGTGTCCATGAAGGCGCAGGGTCCGTAGTCGATCGTCTCCCCCGAGATCGAGGTGTTGTCGGTGTTCATGACCCCGTGAATGAAGCCGACCCGCCACCACTGCGCGACCAGGCCCAGCGTCCGGCGCGCCACGCGCTCGAAGAAGGCGAAGGCGCGGTCCTCGGCGCCGGCGAGGTCGGGGTCGTGGCGCTCGAGCGCGTAGTCGAGCAAGGTCGCGAGGTCGTCCTTGTCGGTCCGCGCGAAGTACTCGAAGGTCCCCACGCGCAGGTGGCTGGCCGCGACCCGCGTCATGACCGCTCCCGGCTCCGGGCCGCGCTCGCGGAACACGGGCTCGCCGGTGGCCACGGCCGCGAGCGCCCGCGTGGTCGGCACCCCGAGCGCGTGCATGGCCTCGCTGACGAGGTATTCCCGCAGGACCGGGCCGAGGGGGGAGCGCCCGTCGCCGCCGCGCGAGTAGGCCGTCCGGCCGGCGCCCTTGAGCTGCAGGTCTCGCCGCCCCGCGGCGCCGACGACCTCGCCGAGCAGGATCGCCCGCCCGTCCCCGAGGCGCGGGACGGGGTGCCCGAACTGGTGCCCCGCGTAGACCGCCGCGATCGGCTGCGCGCCCGCCGGGAGCTCGTTCCCCCCCAGCAGCCGGGCCAGCTCGTCGTCGCTGGTCTCACCGCGCTCGACGCCGAGCTCGCGGGCCAGCGCCTCGTTGAAGGCGATCAGCTCCGGCCCGCGCGGCGCGGCCGGGGTCGCCGCCGCGTGGAAGCGCTCGGGGAGCGAAACGTAGGTGTTGTCGAAGGGGATCCGCAAGGCAACCTCCAGGCCGCGCATGATCGCGCGTCTAGAGAGCGCCTCCCAGAGGCAGAGCGGGAGCCGCGAGAGCGCTCAGCCCGAGAACAGCCCCCAGGCCCTCTGCAGCCAGGTTCGGCGCGACCGCGCCGTGAGCCCCGCCGCGAGCGGCGCTCCTGTAAGCAGCGCCCGGCACCCCTCCGCCAGCTCCTCGGGCGTCGGGCGTCGCCGGGGGTCCTTGTGCATGCCAAGCAGGACCAGCTGGACGACCTCGGCGGGGAGATCGGGGGCGAACTCGCGAGGGTCCGGCAGGGGATCCCGAACGATCCGCTGGCTGAGCTGGCCCACGGTGGGCGCAGAGAAGGGCAAGCGCCCCGAAAGCGCGCAATAGAGCGAGGCCGCCAACGAGTAGACGTCACTGGCAGTCGTGGCGGGGTCGGCGCGCATCTGCTCGGGCGCCATGAAGTAGGGAGCGCCGAAGGGTCCATGGGTCCGAGTCAGCTCGAGCTCGTCGCTCCCGGGCAGGAGCCCGACCTGGCTGAAGCCGACCAGGAAGGGCGCCCCCTCGCTGACGAGGATCCGCCGCGGGCTGATCGCGCGGTGCACCAGCCCCGCCGCTCGAATCGCGGCCAGGGTGCCGCAGAGCGGGATCGCTAGTCCAAGGACCTCCTGCCAGCTCAAGGGACTGAGCCGAAACAGCTCGGCGACGGGATCCAACAGCTCCTCGAGCGACACCAGGTGAGGGACGCGCTCGCCGTCCCGCTCCAGCGTTAGCGGGTGAGGCGAGTGCTCGAGCAGCGCTGGAACCGTAGGGTGGGCGATCCGGGCCCGACGCCCCAGCACTCGCCTCACGCGCTCGCGCTGGTGGTCGCTTCGCACCTCATAGACCCGCACCAGCAGGTAGTCGCCGGACTCGGCCTGCAGCCCGCGCCACAGGATCCCGTCCCCCGTTCGCGCCAGCTCGCGCTCGAGCCAGCAGCCTGCGACGAAGGCAGGGACGGGCTCCTGCACTCGCGCGCGCTCGGCGTAGAGCCGCGCCAGGTCCTGGCTGGACCCGCTGGCTTGGTAGGCGCGCTCGGCGGCTCGAAGGCGTTCCTCCACCCCAGCACACTGGACACCGCTGCGCGATCGAGCAACCTGCGCCCAGCCGCGACTCCGTCCGAGCTGCTCTTCGCTGGGCGCGAGGCCGCTAGAGCCTAGAGCCTAGACCCGCGCGTGGCGACGTTGGCGCCGCTGGGCGGTGCGGCGGCGAATGAAGTCCGCCATGACCTGCATCGTGCGCTCGGTCGCGCCGCGGGCCGCGATCATGGCTTCGCGCCCGCGCTCGCCCATGGCGCGCGCCGCGCCGGGGTCGCGCAAGAGCTCGCGGCTCGCGCTCAGCAGCTCGCCCGAGTCCTTGACCTCGCGCGCGCCCTCGGCGGCGAGCAGGCGCTCGACGGGCTCCTTGAAGTTGTCCCAGTGCGGCCCGAAGAGGGTCGGCTTGCCGTACATCACCGGCTCGAGCATGTTCTGCCCGCCGTGGGGGATCAGGCTCCCGCCCACGAACACCAGGTCGGCGCAGCTGTAGAGCCGCCCCAGCTCGCCCACGGTGTCGACCAGGAGCACCTCGCCCTCGGCCAGGGGCTCGCTCGTCCCCGCCGCCTTGCGCTCGGTGCGCCGCGCGAGGGGCAGCTCGCGCCGAACCAGGGCCGCGACCTCGTTGGTCCGCTCGGTGTGACGCGGGACCAGCACCAGGCGCAGGCGCGGGAACTCGTCCCGCAGGGCCAGGTAGGCCTTCAGCAGCGCCGCCTCTTCGCTGGGGTGGGTCGAGCCGCCCATCAGGACCAGGTCGTCCTCGCGCACGCCCAGGTCGGCCCGGATCGCGGCCGGGTCGGTCTCCTCGGGCGCCTGGAGCTGGTCGTACTTGACCGAGCCCGTCACGTGGATCTGCCGCTGCGGGATCCCGAGGTGCGCGAAGCGCTCGGCGTAGCGCTGGGTCTGCACGAAGAACTGGCCGATCTTGCCGATCGGGTCGAAGAGCCAGCCGCGCACCAGCCGGTAGCCGCGGAAGCTCTTGGAGCTGATCCGCCCGTTGACCAGCGCGACCGGAATCCGCCGCCGGTGGGCCTCCTGGAGGAAGTTGGGCCAGATCTCGAGCTCGACCAGCACGACCACGTCGGGGCGCACGGCGCGGAACACCTTGGCGACCGACCACGAGAAGTCGATCGGGAAGTAGATCACCCGCTTGCCCGGGTAGTCGCGCTTGGCGACCTCCTGCCCGGTGCTGGTCGTGGTCGAGAGCACGATCTCGAATTCGGGCAGGTCCCGCTCGATCGCCTCGACCAGCGTCCGCGCCGCGCGGATCTCGCCCACCGAGACCCCGTGGATCCAAATGCAGGGGCGCTGGCCCGCCCGGCGCTCGCACTCGCCGAGCCGCTCGGGCAGGCCCGCCAGGTGCCGGCGCCCGCGCTTGCGCGCGACCTTGTAGAGCAGGAAGGGGCCGGCGAGGAGGAGGCCGCCGTAGTAGGCGAAGTCGACGAGGGAGGGCACGGACTCCCTACTTGGCGGCCGCCTTACCGCAGCACTTCTTGTACTTCTTGCCCGAGCCGCAGGGGCAGGGGTCGTTGCGGCGCACCTTCGGCTCCTCGCGGCGGATCGGCTGGCTGGGCATGTCGCCCTGGCTCGCCTGATAGGCCTCGGCCTCGGTCGCCGCCGCCTGCTCGAAGAAGTGCTCCTCGAACTCGCTCGGCGCCTGGTAGCTGGTGGGCTGCCACATTTGGCCCAGGCTCTGCTCCTCGACCTCGGTGATCGGGCGCACGCGGAAGAGCAGCGTCGTGATCTCGCCCGCGACGTGCAGCCACATCTCCTGGAAGAGCTCGTAGCCCTCCTTCTTGTAGGCGATCTTGGGGTCGGTCTGCGCGTAGCCGCGCCAGCCGATCCCCGAGCGCAGCTGGTCCATGCCGCGCAGGTGATCCTTCCACTTCTCGTCGATCTCCTGCAGCATGATGTAGCGCTCGAGGCGCCGCATCTCTTCGCTGGTGATCTCCTCCTCGCGCAGGCCGTAGGCCTGGCTGACCTTCTTGAGCAGGTACTCGAAGTTCTTGTCTTCGTTGTTCCCCTCGACCTCCTTGGGGAGGACGCGGAACCCGAAGGTCTTCTTGACCCAGTCGCAGAGGGCCGCGTAGTCGCGCTCCTCGCGCATCAGCGAGTCGTTGGTGAAGTTCATCAACGCCTGGCCGATCGCGCGCTCGATCCAGAGGAAGGCCGCCTTCTTCAGCTCCTCGTCGTCGCCCTCGAGGATCCGCTGACGCTCGCGATAGACGAGCTTGCGCTGCTCGTCCATGACCTTGTCGTACTCGAGCACGTTCTTGCGCTGGTCGAAGTGGTGCGACTCGACCTTCTTCTGCGCCTTCTCGATCGAGCGCGTGACCATGGGCGAGGAGATCTCCTGCCCCTCCTCCATGCCGAGCTTCTCGAGCAGCCAGGACACGCGGTCGCTGGCGAAGATCCGCATCAGGTCGTCCTGGAGCGAGAGGTAGAAGCGGCTCGAGCCCGGGTCGCCCTGGCGGCCGCAGCGGCCGCGGAGCTGGTTGTCGATCCGGCGCGAGTCGTGGCGCTCGCTGCCGATGATGTGCAGACCGCCCAGCTCCTGGACGCGCGTGCAGAGGGGCGGGACCTTGCACTTCTCGCCGTCGACCATCACCTCTTCGAAGTCGTCGAGCATGGCCCGCCACTCCCACTCCTCGTAGAGCGAGACGCCGGTGCTCAGCTTGAGCTTCTTCCAGTGGCGCACGAGCTTGGGATAGAACTCGGGGTCGCCGAGCTCGAGGTCCTTGGGGGCGGCGCGGCGCGCCTTCCAGTGGTCGAGCAGCTCCTGGTGGGTGAAGGTCCCCAGCAGGATGTCGGTGCCGCGGCCCGCCATGTTGGTCGCCACGGTCACGCGGCCGATGTGGCCCGCCTCCGAGACGATGTCCGCCTCGCGCCCGTGGTGCTTGGCGTTGAGCACGTCGTGCTCGATCCCGCGCCGGCGGAGCATCTCCGAAAGGCGCTCCGAGTTCTGGACCGAGATCGTGCCGACCAGGATCGGGCGCCCGAGCGCGGTCACGGCCTCGATCTCGGCGCAGATCGCCTTGTACTTCTCGCGCACCGTCCGGTAGACCACGTCGGTGTGCGCCTTGCGGATCAGCGGCTTGTTGGTCGGGATCGAGAGCACGTCCAGCTTGTAGATCTGCATGAACTCCGACGCCTCGGTCAGCGCCGTGCCCGTCATGCCCGAGAGCTTGCGGTAGAGCCGGAAGTAGTTCTGCAGCGTGACCGTCGCGAGGGTCTGGGTCTCCTTCTTGACCTTGACCCCCTCCTTGGCCTCGATCGCCTGGTGCAGGCCGTCCGACCAGGTCCGGCCCTGCATCAGGCGGCCGGTGTGCTCGTCGACGATCACGATCTCGTCGTCCTGGACGACGTAGGCCTTGTCGCGCTTGTAGAGCGCGTGGGCCCGGACCGCCTGCTCGATGTAGTGGGGCCAGGCCGCGCTGGCGCTGTCGTAGATGTTGCCGCGCCCGAGCAGCTTCTCGACCCGCTCCACGCCGCGCTCGGTGAGCGTGACCGTGTAGTTCTTCTCCGAGAACACGTAGTCCCACTTCTCGGCCAGGTCCTCCTTCTCGACCTGCTTCTCCTTGGCCTCGGCGTCGAGCTTGTTGTCGTCGACGCCGCGCAGGGCCTTGGCGACCTCGTTGGCGAGGCCGTAGTTCTCGGGCGCGTCGCTGGCGTCACCCGAGATGATCAGCGGGGTGCGGGCCTCGTCGATCAGGATCGAGTCGACCTCGTCCACGACCGCGAAGTTGCGCCGCTCCTGCTGCACCTGGCTGGCCGCGTCGACCTTCATGTTGTCGCGCAGGTAGTCGAAGCCGAACTCGTTGTTCGTGCCGTAGGTGATGTCGCAGGCGTAGGCCTCGCGGCGCTCGGCGTTGCCCATGTTGGACTGAATGCAGCCCATGGTCAGGCCGAGCATGCTCATCAGGCGCGCGTTGTGGTCGCAGTCGCGCTGGGCCAGGTAGTCGTTGACCGTGATCACGTGGACGCCGTTGCCCGGCAAGGCGTTCAGGTAGCTCGGCAGCGACGCGACCAGGGTCTTGCCCTCGCCCGTGACCATCTCGGCGATCCAGCCGCGGTGGAGCGCGATCCCGCCGATCAGCTGCACGTCGTAGTGGCGCTGACCCAGCGCCCGCTTGCCGGCCTCGCGCACGGCGGCGAAGGCCTCGGGCAGGATGTCGTCGAGCACCTTCTGCTCGAGCGCGCGGTATTTCTTCTCCTTGGCGTCCGCCTCCTCGGGCGCGCCGTCCCAGCGCAGGCGCTTGGCCTCCGCCAGCAGCTTGGGCGCGTCCTTCTCGTCGAGGCCCTTCTTGATCCGCTCGCGGAACTCGTCGGTCTTCGCGCGCAGCTGAGCGTCGCTGAGCTCGGCGAAGGCCCCTTCGAGCGAGTTGATCTTGTCGACGATCGGCAGGATCTCGCGGACGAGGCGGTCGTTGCGGCTACCAAACACCCGCGTCCAGCCCGACGCGATCGCGTCGGCCATCTTCGCGAGTGGGTTGTCCATGTCTTCGAACACAGAGGACTCCTGGCCCAGGCCGTTCCTGAGGCGGCGCTAATCGTCGCGGAGGAAGGAGTTAGGGCCCTATCGAGCGGGGGCGTAGCCTATCAGGCCCAACGCAGGGCGTGTGCTGTGACTTCCCAGCTCTCAGCTGGGCCAGGACGCGCGCTGGTCAGGACTTGGGGCAGGCTCCACGCTCCTTCGCCTCGTAGCGGTGGGGGCGCGGGGTCGTCGCGCCAGGCCCCACTCGTAGCAAGGCCCGCGCCGACGTCAAGCCGTGTCGCCGCGACCCTCGCCTGCCGAAAGGGCAGCCGCGCCGGACTGCGCGAGGGCCAGCTGCTCCACCCTGGCAGGCTCACCCGTGGCCTCGGCTGCCTCGCGCAGGGAGGCCAGGACGGCCTCCGTCGCTGTGGCCGGCGCCAGCGCCAGCAGGGTCGGACCGGAGCCCGAGATCACCAGCCCGTAGGCGCCGGCCTCGCGCGCGGCGGCTCGCGCGCGCGCGAAGCCGGGGATCTTGGGACCGCGGTAGGGCTGGTGCAGCCGATCGTCGAGGGCCGCCGGCAAGAGCTCGGGCCGACCGGCGGTCAACGCGCCGATCAGGAGCGCGGCGCGGCCGACGCCGAACACCGCGTCGCCGAAGGGGACCTCGGCCGGGAGCGCGGCGCGCATCTCGGCGGTCGAGAGCTCGACGTCCTGCGGGATCGAGACGATCAGCGCGGGCGGCGCGGGCAGCTCCAGGCGCAGGGCGCGCGGGCCCGCCTCGGTCCCGACCGCGACGCAGAGCCCACCCAGCAGGCAGGGCGCCACGTTGTCGGGGTGACCCTCGAGGCGAGTCGCGAGCGCCAGCCGCGCGTCCGGGTCGAGGGGCTGACCCGCGTGCGCCTCGGCGGCCAGGATCCCCGCAACGCTGGCCGTGGCCGAGGAGCCGAGCCCGCGCGAGGGCGGCACGGCGATCTCGACCTGGACCTCGAGGCCGGTCGCGGGCTCGAGGCCCAGCTCGGCGCGGGCGGCCTGGTAGGCGCGAACCGTCAGGTGCTCGGCGGGGTCGGTGGGGAGGAGGTGCGCCCCGTGGCCGGTGGCGCTGAGGGCGAAGGCCTCGGCGGGGGCGATCCGGAAGGTGTTGTGCAGGTCGAGCGCCAGGCCGAGGGCGTCGAAGCCGGGGCCGAGGTTGGCCGAGGTCGCGGGGGCCTGGACTTGGATCGAGTTGGGGTGGGGGGTGGGCATGCTGTCGCTAGCTCGGAAGGCGCCTCGGCTGGTGCTCCTCGGGCACGGGCACGGGCACGATCTAGTTACAGCCCGTCCCGAAATGGGGGGGGGTCACCCCCTCCCCTACCGCCGGTGTTGACATGTGGAGAAGCGTGA
>CALDQK010000453.1 GCA_937911525.1 uncultured bacterium | reverse complement strand
CGCCCTCCTCGAGGAGCTCTTCGTCCTCCCAATACTCGTCCTCGTCCACGTAGTCGTCGTATGCCAGCTCGTGCCGTCCCATCGTCGTCCTCGCTCTTGCGCTTTCCGCAAATCAGGGGTGGGGTGGGTACGCACCTCGGGCGCAGGTTCGGCCTAAGTCGTTCGCTGCTAGAGGTGGATGCCCTTCTGGCAACTACCACCCGGGTGCTGGGGAGAGAGTTCCTAGCGAGTTGCGAAATTCGCAACTCGCTGAGCCGGAGGGGGTTGAGCTCTCGTGAGAATGAACCGCCAAGGACGCCAAGAGCGCCAAGGATCGCGCTTCCTTGGCGTTCTTGGCGTCCTTGGCGGTTGAATCCCTATTCGGAGTCCGGCCGCAAGGGCGGGGTCTCCCCCAGCAGCTCGCGCAGCAGGAAGAGCGCGAAGGTCGCGAGGATCACGCCCTGGGCCGCGCCGAGGGCGGTGGTCCCGAGGATCCGCCAGAACCCGTAGAGCTCGGGGGCGAGGTCGGCGCTGACCAGCGCGAAGGCGAGCCCCGCGAAGGAGCCCAGCACGCCGCCGCCGATCACGCCGCTTCGCACGTAGTCACCGTCTCGCTCCCACATGGCGTCCCCGAAGCTCCAGGTGCCGACCGTGTCGTGGCAGGCCAGGGTCGGGCAGAGCGCGACCTCGTCGGCGCAATCGGCGTGGAGCTGGGTTCCGCAGCTGGGGCAGCGCACGGCGGCCTGCTCGAGCTCGAGCTCGCTCTCCTCGAGGGCGTCGTGGCAGAGCGCGCAGCGCAGGGGCTGTAGCTGCTGGGGGCGGTGCTCGAGCATGGCTCTAGCCTGCCACGGGGGCGTCGCCTCGTGAAGCCGTCCGGAACGACGACGGCCGGAGCGAGAGCTCCGGCCGTGTCCGTTTCGCTCGAGGTTCGCCTAGTGAGACTGGGCGCGCTCGTAGCGGTAGTAGATCTCGAGGCAGAGGGCGTTGATCGCGGTCGCGTAGACGCGGCCGCCAGCGAGGCACCACTCACCCACGGGAGGCCAGGAGCCGTCCTCGGGGCCGCCCATGCACTGGGTCGGCAGGAGCGAGGCCTGCATGCTCTTGTTCCACTGCTTCCACTTGTCGCCGCCGACCTGGAACATGGCGTAGGTGCCGTAGTACCAGTAGTAGAAGTTGACCTTGCGGGCCGAGCCGCCCTTGGACCACGAGGGGCGGTTGTCCATGAGGATCTTGGCGCCCTTGCGGATCGCCTCCTCACTGCGTCGCTCGCCCGTGAAGATGCGGCAGATCACCGACACGCCCGTCATGCAGGGGACCGGGTCGTACTTGCCGTCGTTCTGGGGCAGGAACGAGGAGCCGCCGCCGGGGGTCATGTAGCCGACCTCGCCGGCCGAGTTGGTGGCCCGCTTGAACCAGCGCTGGGCGCCGGTGAAGGCCTCCTCGGGGACGTCGATCCCGGCGGTCTTGCCGGCCTTGAGCGCGAGGACCATCCAGCCGGTGACCGACGTATCGTTCTTGCCGGTCTTGACGCCGTACTGCCAGCCCAAGTTGGGGTTCTGCGACTTGATGCAGAAGTTGATCGCCTTCTCGGCGTAGCGCTTGAGCGTGAAGTCGCGGGACACCGCGTAGGCCTCGCAGAGGGCCATGGTGCCGATCGCGTGGTTGTAGATCTCCTCGCCGTGGCCGAAGGAGATCGAGCCGTCCGCCTTCTGCTGGCGCTTGAGCCACATCAGGCCCTTGTTGACGGTCCGCTTGAAGTGGCCAAAGCGGTGGGTGTGGCCGTTGCCGAGGAAGGCCAGCAGAGCCATGGCGCTGATACCCGTGTCGTAGCGGGCGTCGCCGGCGTTGTAGCCGTCCTTGGGGTGCTTCTCGATGTGGGTCCAGTTGTCGCAGTCCCACTGGCCGTTCTGCGACTGGGCTCGCTTGAGCCAGCGCAGGGCCGCGGTCACCGCGCTCTCGGTGCCCTCGCTGCCGCCCTCGCGGGAGAGCGAGCCCTTGCCCCAGCGCTGGCCGTAGGCGCCGGCCGCGCCGCCGCCAGCGCCGTAGGCGTCGACGACCGAGGTCGAGTCGAGGTTCTTGTTCGACATGTTGCTCAGGTCGGTGCCCTTCGGCATGTCCTGAGTGACCTCGACCTCCTGCTCGCGAATGATGATCGGCTTCTCGACCACCTCCTCGGACTGGATCTTCGGGGTCTTGTGGAGGTCGCGCTTGAGCTTCTCGTCGTACTCCTGCGGCTTGACCTCGCGCTTCGCGATGACCACCGCCTCCTTCTCGGGAGCCGGGGTCGCGATGACGATCGTGGCCAGGATCAGCAGGATCGCGACGTGCACCGCGATCGAGATGCCATAGCTACCGGAGAAGACCTTGATCAGCCGATTGCGGCGGTCCTCTTCGTCGGGCAAGTCGAACTCGTCGTCGAACTCGCCGTCGTCCTCGTAATACTCGTCTTCGTCGTGGCCCATGACGAATCTCCTCGGGTGACAGCCCCCAGAGTAGCCATCCTTGCGGAAATGTCAAGCGCGCAGCGGCGCGATTGACAGTTCCAGCACACCCTTGGGGTGCAGGCACTTAGGGAGCGCGTTGTCACACGAAGGTCATCAAGGAGCGGCGCGGTGGGCCTTGCGCTTTTGGCAAGGTCTTGCGCTGGGCGGAACGCCTAGAGGTAGGTTCTGACCGTGGCCTGCTTGCGCTGGGCGTCGATCCAGAGCTTGAGCTTCTTCTGCCAGGCCACTTCCTTGAGCTCGATCTCGATCTCTCGCTGGACCTCTTCGAGGGGCAGCGGGCCTGGCTCGCGGCGGTCGATCAGCAGGATCAGCCAGTAGCTGCCGCGCACGGTCTCGATCACCTCGCTCAGCTCACCCGGTCGCATGGACTGGATCCGCTCGCCGAGGGGGCGAATGAACACGTCGTCGAGGGAGTGGGTCGAGCGGACGACCACCTCTTCGTCGAACTTGGGCCCCAGCGAAGCGTCGAGCGCGACCTTGGCGAAGTCCTCGCCCTTGGCGATCCGCGCGCGCAGCTCCTCGGCGTAGGTCTTGGCGTCGAAGGTGCCCTCCTCGAGGCGCTCGAGGGCGGGGACCTTCTCGCGCACGGAGTCCGCGGGGTCGGGGTAGACCACGATCTGGCGGAGCCGGGTCACGCCCTTGCGCGAATACTTGGACAGGTTGCGCTGGTAGTGGCGGCGGATCTCCTGGGGCGAGACGAAGAGGTCGCGCGGGATCGAGCGCACGAGCAGCTTGCTGACCAGGATGTTGGCCTTCTGGCGGGCCACGAAGTAGTCGAAGGGCACCCCGACCGCCTCGAGGGCGCGCTTGAGTCCGTCGAGGCCGCCGTAGCGCTGAGAGTGGCGCTTGAGCTCGACCTGCAGGCGCGCCTCGTCGCGCTCGCCGAACTCGATCTTCTCGCTGCCGGCCTTGTTGACGAGGACCCGCTGCTCGATCAGGACCTCGAGCTCCTCGCGCAGGATCCGCTGCTGCGCGGTGCTCCCGGGGGTCAGCTCGCGATAGTCACCCCGGAGCAAGCAGGCGAGCTCGAGCTCGTAGCGCGTGACCGGGGTCCCGTCGACGATCGCGACGACCTTGTCGGGGTAGCTGCGATCGCCGCCCTCGCGCGGCTCGGGATCCTGAGCCCAGCAAGCGAGCGTGACGCTCAGCGAGAGGCACAGGACGGCGGCGAGGCGGGGCATACGCGGAGGGCTCCAGGGAGGGGCGCAGTCTAGCGGCAATGGCCCCAATGGAGAACGCTCTCGCGGGCCTTCGGCCCCGAACGGGGGGCTCGGCGAACGGCGCCAAGCGACTTGCGACGAGGCGGCGAGTTCTCCTCAGCTCTCCACGCGCAATTCACAACCTGCTGAAACAAAAGGACCTGGAGGTTGTCGGCGGGGGCATCTAGCATCGCTCGCCACCCATACCTCTATCGAACTTCCTGCGTCTCGGATCCAGCATGACGACCCTCAAGCAGAGCGACTTCACGCACCTGCACGTGCACTCCGACTACAGCCTCCTCGACGGGGTGGCCAAGATCGACAAGCTCGTCAAGAAGACGGTCGAGTGCGGGCAGACCGCGATCGGCCTGACGGACCACGGGACCCTCGCGGGCTCGATCGCCTTCGCCAAGGCCTGCGAGGGGGCGGGGGTCAAGCCGATCCTCGGCTGCGAGCTCTACCTGGCGCGCGGGAGCATGCGGGAGCGGAAGCGCGGCTACAACCACCTGACCGTCCTGGCCAAGAACGACACCGGCTGGCAGAACCTGCGCCGGCTGAACTCGCTCGCCAACCTGGAGGGCTTCTACTACCGCCCGCGCGTGGACTGGGAGACCCTCGCCGCGCACAGCGAGGGCTTGGTGGTCCTCTCGGGCTGCCTCAAGGGGCCCGTGGCGGTGTTGCTGCAGCAGGACAAGTACGAGGAGGCCAAGCAGGAGGCGGGTCGCTACCACGAGGTGTTCGGGGACGACTACTACCTCGAGATCCAGCCCAACTCCCTCGAGCAGCAGGTGGTGGTCAACGACGGCTGCCTGAAGCTGGCCCGCGAGCTCGGGATCAAGCCCGCCGCGACCTGCGACCTGCACTACGTCGACAAGGACGACGCCCCGGCTCAGGAGGTGCGGATCTGCATCGCCTCGGGCAAGACGCTCTCGGACAAGAACCGGCTGCAGATGAAGGACGACTTCTTCTTCCGCAGCTCGGAGGACATGATCAAGTCCTTCCGGCACGTCCCCGAGGCGATCCTGGCCACCCGCGAGATCGCCGAGAAGGTCACGGGCTACGACCTCCTGCCGGGCAACCGCAACGAATACTTCCTCCCCAACTTCGAGACGCCGGACGGGAGCGACGCCGACACCTACTTCGGGCGGGTATGCGAGGAGGGGCTGGTCCAGCGCTACGGCGAGCCCGACTCGACGGCCAAGGAGCGCCTGGCCTACGAAATGGGGATCATTCGCCAGCTCGGCTTCGTGACCTACTTCCTGATCGTGGCCGACTTCATCGACTGGGCGCGCAAGAACGGCTGCCCGGTGGGGCCGGGGCGAGGGTCCGCGGCGGGCTCGATCGTGGCCTACGTGATGGGGATCACCGACATCGACCCGCTCCGCTACGACCTGCTCTTCGAGCGCTTCCTCAACCCCAGCCGCGTGTCCATGCCGGATATCGACGTGGACTTCTGCGAGGCCAACCGCGCGCGCGTGATCGACTACGTGCGCGACAAGTACGGCCACGAGAAGGTGTGCCAGATCGTGACCTTCGGGACGCTCAAGCCCAAGGCCGTGGTCAAGGACGTGGGCCGGGTGATGGAGATCCCCTTCGGCACGGTCGACAAGATCAGCAAGCTGATCCCCGACGGCCCCAAGCTGAAGTCGCTCCAGCAGGCCATGGACGAGGTGCCCGAGCTGGCGGACCTGCGCCACGACCCGCAGTTCGAGAAGCTCTTCGACATGGCCTTCCGGCTGGAGGGCGTCAACCGCCACCAGGGCAAGCACGCGGCCGGCGTCGTGATCGCCGACGAGGACCTGCTCGAGCGGATCCCGCTCACGCTGGTCAAGGGCGACAAGACGACCGAGTTCACCATGACCGAGGTCGAGGAGGTCGGCCTCCTCAAGATGGACTTCCTCGGTCTGCGCACCCTGACCCTGATCGAGAACTGCCTCCAGCTGCTGCGCCTGCGCGGGATCGACCTCAAGGAAGAGGACATCCCGCTCGACGACAAAGAGACCTTCGACATGCTCTCGCGGGGCGAGTCGGTCGGCGTGTTCCAGCTCGAGTCGAGCGGCTTCCGCAAGCTGCTCAAGGGCGCCAAGCCCGACCGCTTCGAGGACATCATCGCGCTGATCGCGCTCTACCGCCCGGGCCCGCTCGGCTCGGGCATGGACGAGCAGTACATCGAGTGCAAGCACGGTCGGCAGAAGATCACCTACCTGACCGACCTCCTCGAGCCGATCCTGAGCGAGACCTACGGCTGCATCCTCTATCAGGAGCAGGTGATGAGGATCGCCAACCAGATCGCTGGGCTCTCCATGGCCGACGCGGACAACCTCCGCAAGGCCATGGGCAAGAAGAAGCTCAAGCTGATGCAGAAGTACAAGCCCGCGTTCATCGAGGGCTTCGTGGCGAAGGACGTCAAGAAGAAGGTCGCCGAGGAGGTGTGGGACCAGATCGCGTTCTTCGCCGAGTATGGCTTCAACAAGTCGCACTCGGCGGCCTACGGCCTGGTGACCTACCGCACGGCCTACCTCAAGGCCCACTTCCCGAACGAGTTCATGGCGGCCACGCTGACCTCCTGGCTCGGCGACACCGACCGGATCCTCGACTACAAGTCCGAGTGCGAGCGGATGGGGATCAAGGTCCTCCCGCCCGACGTGAACCGCTCGCTGGTCAAGTTCGGCGTCAGCGAGGGCGAGATCGTCTACGGCCTGGGCGCGATCAAGGGCATGGGCGGCGCGGTCGCGCAGGCGATCGTCGACGCGCGCCAGCGCCTGCAGGAGGAGGAGGGCAAGGGCTTCCGCTCGATCTTCCACTTCTGCGAGGAGGTCGAGTCCCAGCACATGACCAAGGCCACGCTCGAGGCCTTGATCAAGGCCGGCGGCTTCGACGCCATGGGCGCCAAGCGCAGCCAGCTCCACGCGGTGCTCGAGCGGGCCTACCAGATCGGGATCGAGGCCCAGAAGGACAAGCTCAGCAACCAGACGATGCTCTTCGGCGGGGACACCAGCGGCGGCCCCGACGTGAACACGATCGAGGAGGAGCTGCTGCCGAAGATCGAGGAGTGGCCCGACGCCGAGCTGCTCGCCTACGAGAAGGAGGCGCTCGGCTTCTACCTCAGCCGCCACCCCCTCGACCGCTTCCGCGAGCCGCTCGAGCGCTACGCGACGCACGAGATCGGCAAGCTGGGCAAGTGCACCAACAAGGCTGAGGTCACGATCGGCGGCATGATCGCGAGCGTCCGCCACCACATGACCAAGAAGGGCAAGCAAATGGCCTTCGTGGCCATTGAAGACTTCACCGGCGCCGCCGACGCGGTCGTGTTCCCGAGCGTCTACATGGACGTCCGGCACATGCTCCTGCCCGACAAGCCGGTGTTCGTGCAGGGCAAGGTCGACATCGAGCGCGAGCCGCCCTCGGTCCTCGTCGACAAGATCCTCGACCTCGACGAGGCCGAGGGGAAGCTGCGCGTGGCGGTCTCGGCCGAGTTCGTGCTCGAGGAGACGACCGAGGACATGGTCAAGCAGTTCCGCGAGCTGCTGCTGCGCTTCCGCGGCAACGACCCGGTCTACTTCACCTTCCGCCGCGACGCGGACAACGCCAAGGCGGGCCCCTTCCGCTGCGCGTCCCACCTGCGCGTGCGCGGCGGCGACGAGCTGAAGGAGGCGTTGATCGAGCTCTTCGGCCCCTCGACCAAGGTTCGAATTGGCGCGGTCCGCTAAGGAACCGAGCTGTCGCTGTCAGCGACAGCTCCTGCGCGTCTCGGAGATTGAACGGAGAAAGCTGGAAAACTAGAAAGCGCGGCAAGGGCTCAGCGGAGCTGCTGCTTTCGAGTTTTCCAGTTTTCACCGTTCATTGTCTCGATAGAGAGGGAGCTGTCGCTCTTGCGGCAGCTCCTTCGCGTTTCGGAGATAACCGCCAAGGACGCCAAGAACGCCAAGGAAT
>CALDQK010000452.1 GCA_937911525.1 uncultured bacterium | reverse complement strand
AAGGGGCGCAGGTTGCGCAGGGTCGTGTAGCCGCAGAAGCGCGCGATCATGCGAGCGCGCGCGACCGCGTCGGCGCCGCTCAATGGCGACCCCGTCGCAGCCGCTCTGGCAGGCGGGCGTAGGCGTCGAGCACCGCCACCAGGCCGGCGTCCCGCGCGCCCGCCAGGGCCTCCTCGATCTGGCCCGCCGCCTGGTGCGGGTCGAGCTCGCCCGCGAGCAAGCCGGCCAGGGCGCCAATGATCGCGCGGCGCGCGAGCAGGTCCGGGGCCTCGGGGCCGGTCGGCACCACTGCCAGCGAGCGGACCTCGCTCGAGGCCGACTTGGCCAGCTCGGCCTCGCCCGCTCTCAGCCAGGCCACCGAGCGGTTGAGGGTCTGCCTGAGCACCCCCGCCTCGTCGCCCGCCTGGAGCGCGGCGCGCTGGGCGCGCTCGAAGGCGTCTGCCGCGTCGTGGGGCTCCCCCGCCAGGAGTAGGGCCTGCCCGCGCAGGGCCTCCGCCTGCGCCCGCTGAGCGGGCGAGCGCGCGAGCGCCGCGGCCCCCTCCGACTCGTCGAGGGCGGCCTCGACCTGGCGCGCGCTCAGGTAGGCCCGCGCCAGGAGGGCTCGGTCGGGAAGCGGATCTCCCGCGCCCGTGGCTGAGAGCGCGCGAGCGGCTGCGGCGTGCTGCATGGCGAGGAGCGCTCGCCCTCGCCCGAGGGCTTGGCGAGCGAGCTGAACCTGCCAGGCGTGCTCCCGGGTCGGCGAGAGCGCGAAGCCCCCGAGGGTGCGCATCTCCTCCAGGCGTCGTGCGCTCGCCCAGTCGGCCTCGGCCAGCGAGAGGGCGCGCTCGACCTGGGCGGAGGGCGCTCCGCCGGCCTGCCAGGCTGCCCCGAGTCGCAGGTAGGCAGCCCGCGCCTGCTGGCTGGCGGTCGGCCAGCCCTCGGCCGGGAGCTCGCGCCCGACCTCGCCCGCGGCCAGCGCCCCGGCGGCCGCGCCGAGGGCGGCCTCCGCCTCACGCCAGGGAACGCGTTCTGGTTGGCCCTCTTCGGCGGGCAGCGGCCGCCAAGCTTGCGCCTCGCCCGGGGGGAGCGCGGCGAGCAAGTGGGCGCGCGGCTCGAGCCCGAGGCCCTCGCGCGCGAGGAGCGCGTGGGTCAGGTCGAGGCGCTCGCGCACGATCGCCCGCAGGCAAGCGGCCCCGGCCGGGTTCAGCCAGGGCTCGATCCGTTGGCGCAAGGCGTCGACCTCGGCGGGGTCCGCGCGGGTGTCCCAGGCGAAGGGGCCGCGCGGCGGCGGCGCCTGCTCGGGAGCGGCGGCGCAGCCGGCCAGGGCCGCCGAGAGGAGGACGAGCTGAGGGAGCTTGGACATGGGGGGCCTCGAGAGCCGGCGGCCTACTTGGTCGGGTCGGGGATCGGGAGCAGGTAGTCCTCGATCAGGTTGCGATAGCCCTCGCTCCCCGGGACGTCGTCGCGGTCGTAGCGCTGGAGCGCCCGCTCACCCATGTCGTGCCAGGGATGGAGCGAGAGGGCGCGCATTCGCGCGCGGGTGCGCGCGGCGCCCTCGGCCGGGGTCGAGAGCACGTGCGGCGTCACGAGCAGGATCAGCTCGCGCCGCTCCTCGTTGCGGATCGTCGAGCCGAAGAGCCAGCCGACCAGCGGCAGCTCCTGCAGCCAGGGGATCCCCTGCTGGCTGTCCGACTTCTCCTTGCGGATCAGCCCACCCACCGCCAGCGTCAGGCCGTCCCGGGCGATCACGGTTCCGACCATGTTGGCGGTGCTGACCGTGTCAATGGGGACGGACGAGATCGTGCCGCCCGAGCTGACGACCGGCAGCTCGGCCCCGGCCATGTTGACCGTGGAGATGTCCTGGACCAGGGTCAGGCTGACGGTGCGGTCGGCGTTGATCCGGGGGATCAAGCTGAGGGTGTTGCCGATCGCGCGCAGCTCCACCTCCTGGCTCGAGGTCTGGGTCTGGATCGTCTGAGTGGTCGTGGTTTGGACGTCGATCCCGCGCACGAGGGGCCGCTCCTCGCCAATGAAGATCTGCGAGGTCTCGCCGTTAGCGCAGAGGAGGAGCGGGGTCGCCAAGGTCGAGAGCCGGCTCTCGCGCCCCAAGAGGCTGATCCGCGCTTGGACGTGCTCGTTGAGCAGCTGATAGACCAGCGACCCACCCCCGACGGCCGGGGAGCCGAGGGCGCTCAGGGCGGTCGTCGCCACGCGCGAGGCGTCGAAGGGGTCCCGGTCGTCGACCCAATCGACCTCGAGCGCGCTCTCGAAGCCATCTCCGAGGCGAACCTCGAGCACCTTTACCTCGAGCAGGACCTGACTGAGGGGCCGGTCGAGCTGGACGATCAAGCGCTCGATCTCGCGCAAGGCCTCGCGGTCAGCGGTGCGAACAACGATCAGGTTGTGGCGCTGGTTGACGCTGACCTGGATGATCGGCTTCCCCTCCACGAGGCCCTGCGCGTCGCCCTGGACCTGTCCCTGGTCCTCGAGTGACTCGGCCAGCCGCGCCAGGCGCTCAGCGGTCAGCCGCCGGGTGTCGATCGTGGCCTCGTCGGGGTCGGTCTGGCCGCGAAGACCAGCACCGAATCCACCTCCGTAGCCGCCGCCGTAGCCGCCGTAGCCCCTGGGCGAGCCGTAGCCACCGTTGACCCCGGTCCCCCCCAGGAAGTTGTTCTGGATCCCGCCGTAGCGAGTCCCGGAGGAGAGCCCGCTCCCCGCGTAGCTTCCTCCCCCTCCGCCCTGAAGGCCCAGGCTCCCACCGCCCAGGCTTCCGCCGCCAATCGGCGTGTTGACGCCCAAGCTGAGGTTGACCCGCGGCGAGAAGAGGCTGCGGATCGTGGTCGCGATGTTGAGCACGTTGGGGTTCAGCAGGCTGAACACACGGGTCACGGGCTCTCGGACGATCGTGAGGTCCTTGCTGTATTCCTCGGTCGTCATGACGCGGACCAGCTTGCCGTCGGGGCGATACCACAGGTCGTGACTCTTGCAGATCCCCTCCAGCGCTTCGCGCACGCTGACCTCGCGCAACACCGTCCCGCTGAGCTGGATCCCCGCCGCCTTCGGGGTGACCACGAAGTTGATTCCAGAGGCCTCTCCAAGCAGCCGGAGCGTGTCCTCGACCCGCGCGCCCGCGCGCAGCTCGAGCCGCGCGATCTGGACCTCGCTGGCGAGCTCGTCGGTCCGGCTCGACTCGGCCTGGCGAGGGCTGGGGTCGTTCTGGGCCCAGGTGACCTGCCCCATCAGGAGCGCGCAGGCGCCGACGAGCAGGGCGAGCGTGCTTCGCCGCTTCAACGAAGCGTCCACTTGATCCTCCCCGTCTCGACCTCGAGGTGGCCGTCCTCGATCGCGAGCACCTCGAGGTAGTCGACCGCCTCGCCCGCGCCGCCTTGGTTGAGCGCCAGTCGGTCACCGGGGCGGACCACGTGGACTCGCCCCGCTACCTGCACCAGCGCTCGGCGCTGGCCGCCGCGCGTCCGGACCAGTCCCAGCAGCGTCGCCCGAGCGCGCGCTTGACGCGCGCTGGTTTGCTGCGGAGTCGGTGGCCCACCGAGCAGGCGGCTGTGGAAGGGGTCCCGCAGCGGCTGGACGCTGCTGACCGGCGCGGGGGTCGCGGGCTGGCCAGGCCCTTGGGCGCGCGACGGAGGCCGCCGCTGAGTGGGCGGGGTCTCTTGTGCGAGGAGGGCTCCGCCCCCCCCCGCGCCGAGGCAGAGCGAGAGCGCGAGGCAGAGGCGAAGCGATGGCTTGGGAGGGGACACGAGTGACTCTCAGCGCGCGAGCGAGAACAGGGCCTGGAAGAAGCTGATGTAGACGAAGCCGACCATGCCGCCGACCAGCACGATCACGACCGGCTCGACCAAGCCAGAGAGGACCCGCAGCAGACGCTGGAGCCGCTCCTCATAGAAGCGGCCCGCCTCTTCGAGGACGTCGTCGAGGGAGCCCGAGCGCTCGCCGATTCCGACCAGCTGCTGGATCAGCGGAGTCACCGTGGGGTGAGCGACGCTCTCGGCCAGGGAGGACCCGTGAACGACCCGCTCGGCGGCCCGCTCGAAGACGGCCCGGTAGCCTCGATTCCCGCAGCTGTCTGCGAGCACGCGCAAGGCCTCCAGCAGGGGGAGCCCGCTGCGCAGGAGCATTCCCAGCGTGTGCCCGAGGTGCGCCATGGCCGCGGTGCGGAGCAGGTGGCCCAGCCCAGGCACGCGCACCAGGAGCCGGTCCAGGACGGCGCGCCCGCGTTCGGTCCGCCACAGGAGGACCAGCGCCGCGAGCGCCGCGGCGATCCCGTAGAGGACCGTGGCCCC
Source organism: uncultured bacterium (assembly GCA_937911525.1). Lineage (GTDB taxonomy): Bacteria > Planctomycetota > J058 > J058 > J058 > NORP233. The sequence goes on along the minus strand of CALDQK010000452.1, from coordinate 3,337 downwards.
GTGGGCGACGAGGAAGGCCGAGAGGTCCATGAGCTGCTGGGTCGTCCAGGGGAGCGTGCGCCCGCGGCCGGCGAGGAAGGCGGCGAACTTCGGCACGACCTCGGTCGTCATGAACCAGAACACGCCGCAAGCACCCAGGAGCACCAGCGCCGGGTAGCAGAGCGCGCTCAAGAGCTGGTAGACCAGCGCGGCCCGCCGGTCGATGTAGTCGGCCGCCCGCTGGCAGGCGACCTCGAGCTCGCCGGTGGCCTCCGCGGTGCGAACCAACTGCGCCACGAGGGCAGGGAAGGCTCGCTCTCGCTCGAGCGCGCTCGAGAAGGGGGTCCCAGCCTGGACCGCGGCGCTCAGCCGTTGGGCGACCTCTCGCAGCCCGCGCCGCTGGCCGGTGCGCGCCAGGGCGTCGAGGCCCTGCAGGAGGGTCAGTCCGCTGCGGAGCATCAAGCCGAGCTGCTTGAGGAAGAGCACGCGGTCGCCGCTGGTCGAGAACCCGCAGCTCAGGTCGAGCCCTTCTCGCTCGTCCGAGCCGGACGAACCCAGCTCCTGCAGCTCGAGCGGGAAGAGGCCCTGCCCACGCAGCTGAGCGGCCGCCGCTCCGCGGTGCGGGGCCTCCACGGTGCCGCTCACCTCTCGACCCGACTCGTCCAGAGCTAGATAGGCGACGCTGGCCATCAGGCGCGGGCCCTCCAGGCCTCGGCCGGACTGGTCTCGCCAGAGAGCACCTTGGCCAGCGCGTCTTCGAGCAGGGACCCGCCGCCCTTGGCGCGAGCCAGCTCCAGCAGCCGGTCCTCGCTGGCGCGACCCTCGATCGCGCGCGCGATCTCCGAGTCGACCCAGAGCGCCTCGGTCACCGCCAAGCGTCCCTGGTAGCCGCTTCCCAGGCAGCTCGGGCAACCCTCGGGCTCCCACACCCGCGCCGCCTCCGCGTGGCCCATGCGCGCCAGCTCGCCAGGCTCCGCCTCGCGCGGCCTGCGACAGCGCTCGCACAGGCGCCGGACCAGGCGCTGAGCCAGCGCCCCTCGCAGAACCGAGGCCAACAGGAAGGGCTCGCTCCCCAGGTCGATCAGCCGCACCGGGGCAGCCGCGGCGCGGTTGGTGTGCAGGGAGGAGAGCACGAGGTGCCCGGTCAGCGCCGCCTGGACGGCGACGTCGGTCGTCTCGCGGTCGCGGATCTCGCCGACCATGAGCACGTCCGGGTCGTGACGCAGGAGCGAACGGAGGGCCCGAGCGAAGGTGACCTTGCCGGCGCGGTCGACTTGGATCTGGGTCACCCCCTCGACCATGAACTCGACGGGGTCCTCCACGGTGAGGACGCTCAGGTCGGGACGGGCCAGCTCGCGCAGGGCAGCGTAGAGGGTGGTCGTCTTGCCGCTGCCGGTCGGACCGGTCAGCAGGAAGAGGCCATGCGGCTGGGCGAGGGTCTCCCGCAGCCGCGCCAAAGCCTGCTGCGAGAAGCCCAGGTTTCCGATCGTGAGCCGCTGGGTCTCGACGCCCAGGATCCGCAGGGTCGCGCGCTCGCCCTCGCGTCGGGTTGGGATCGTGGCCAGGCGAAGGTCGAGGTCCTGATCCTCCTCTTCGAGGCGGTAGGAGAAGCCGCCGTCCTGCGGCTCACGTCGCTCAGCGATATCGAGCCCGCCCAGGACCTTGATCCGAGTCATGAGCTGGTTGGCGTCCTCGTGGGGCAGCACGGGGCCGTGCGGCTGGAGGCGACCGTCCACGCGCATCCGAATCGTGAGCCCATCCTGTTGTGGGTCGAGGTGCAGGTCGGAGGCGCGGTGCAGCCAAGCCTGGCGGAGGAGGTCGTGCAGGAAGGCGACCGCGTCCCAACCGGACTCGCTGGCGGCCGCCTGCCCAGTCGCCCGCCGCAGCACGGCCTGAAGCGCGCTCGGCTCGGCCAGGCTCAGGCGCGGAGGGGCTCCCAGGATCGTCGCCACGGCTTCGATCGCCGCCTCCTGCTCGGGATCGCTGATCGCGAGCAGGGGGGCCCCGTCGGGCGCCTGCACCGGCAAGATCCCGCGCCGGATGAGGAGGCGCACGGGGAGCAGAGCCAGCCGCTCGCGATCCGGGACGAGCTCGCAGGTCTCGCAGAAGGGGAGCCCTCGCTGCTGAGCCAACGCGCGGTAGAAGACCTCGCGGGGGAGGCGCAGGCGCGCGCTCGCGACCTCGAGCGGGTCCTTGCGCGCCCGCCGAGCCTCCGCGATGAGGGCTCCCTGTTCGCTCGCCTGGAGCAGCCCCGACTCCGTGATCGCGCGCAGCAAGTGCTGAGGGCTGACGCTCACGGGGCCAGCACCATGTTCATGTGAAGGGGCCCCGCGCCGGACTCCGGCGCGCTCAAGCTCAGCTCGAGCACGCACGCGCGCTCGGTCTCGCCGAGGAAGTCGAGGAAGCGCACGAGCCCCAAGAAGTCGCCGCGGGCGCTCCAACGGATGAGCACGCGCTCGCGCTCGTGCTCGGCCAGACGCGCCGGGAGCGATCGCGGCTCGCTCGAGCGACTCCGCCCTGGCCTCTGCTGGGGCGGCTCCCAGGGATCGGACACGTCGACCGCCAGGCCCGCCTTGGCGGCCAAGCGTGAGAGCTCGCCGGGGGGGAGGGGCTTGGGCGCCGGGCCCTTGGCGCGTCGCTCGTCGGCCAGCTGGCGACGAAGCCGAGCGACCTCTTCCTCGCTCGCCCTGGGCCTGCGGGCCAGCTCGCTGCTCGAGGTCCGGGCCCGCTGGAGCTCCTGGTAGCGCGGTCGGACACGCACCAGGCCCCAGCTGATCAGGAGCCCGATCCCGAGCGAGAGGAGCAGGGTCGAGGTGTTGGGCGCGCCCTTCACGGTCGCTCCGCCCGGGTGAAGGTGAGCGAGAAGCGGTAGTAGGGCTCGCCCTTGGCGGGCGAGACGGAGGGCAGGCCCGCGACGAGCCCGCGGGCGCGCAGGCGGGGAGCGAGGCTCGCCGCGAAGCGGCTGACCGCGGGCTCGTCCAGGGAGACCCCCTTCAAGACCAAGCCGCTGGGCACCTCCTCCACGGTCCGCAGCTCCAGCTCGGGCGGGATCGCCGCGGCCAGGTCGCGCAGCAGGAGGGGGAGCCCACGCGCTCGCTCGCGGACCTCGCGCTCGAGGGCCTGGGTGGTGCGTTGGGCGCTCAGGCGCTGTCGCAGGCTACGCACCTGCTGGCCCGCCTGCGCGCGCGCTTCGGCCTCGGCGAGCTCGGCTCGCGCAGCGCGGAGCTCGCGCCCGAGCTGGAGCTCGACGCCAACCACGAGCGCCAGGGCGAGGCCGCCGCCGGCCAAGCCCTGGAGCAGGCGAGCGGGCGGGCGCCAGCGCCGACGCGGCGCGGCTGGCACCGCGGCCAGCCGGGCG
>CALDQK010000451.1 GCA_937911525.1 uncultured bacterium | reverse complement strand
CCGCTACCGCCTCTCGCCCCACGGCCAGCGCGGCTCGACCATCGTCGCCGCCGGCCTGATCGCCGCCTTCGAGGCCTTCCTGGCCCGCGCGCCCCGCCGCCTGGCGTGAGCGACCGCGAGACCCAGGCCGCGCTGAGGCGCTGGCGCGACACGGGCGCCAGCGAGGACGAGGCGGCCTACTTGCTCGCGCGACTGCGGAGCGGTGAGCTCGCGCACGAGCGGCTGCTCATGGCCGCCTACCTCGGCCACCCGGCCGCGGGGCTCGCGCTGGGGAGCGAGCTGGGCCGGCTCGAGCAGCTCGAGGCCTGGCTCGCGGCTCAAGGCCGAGCCGCTCAGCTGGACGAGCTCGAGGGCTGGATCCGAGACTGGCACGTCGCCGAGGCGACGCTGGCGCTCGGACCGCTGCTCTCCTGGCCCTTCGGCGGCCCGATCCAGTGGGGCAGCGACGCCGAACCCGAGGCGGACGAGGAGCCCCCGCCGCCCTTCCCGCCGCTGGTGCGCTGGGCCCACGGGCTCGCGCCCTGGGGTCCCGGGGTCCAGGTCCGCGCGGGCTGGGCCGCGGCCTCGGCCTGCTCGCCGCTCTTGGAGGGCGAGGGAGTCGCTGGGCGAGCGAGCGAGCTGCTCGACCGCGTCGCGGCGTGGCTCGCGAGCCCCTCCGACCCGCAGCGGGAGCGGATCCTCGCGGCGCTTCCGCTGGAGGGCTTCCCTGAGGAGGGGACTCGCGCACGCTCGGCCGCCCGCGCGATCGCGGAGCTAGCGCAGTTCGCCCGTGAGGTCGAAGCGCGCTACCTCGCCCTCACGGTGGGCCGCACCTTCTCCGCCGCGCGCGAGGCGCTCGCTCGGGACGACTCGCCCGAGGCGGGCGTGGAGGAGGTCCGCGCCTGCGTCGCCGCAGAGCTGGTGCCCTGGGCGCTCGCGGGGCACGAGTAGCCCGCAAGACTCCCGCGAGGGAGCTGGCGCGGCGCGGCGCAGATCCCCGTGGGGCGATTTCCCAAGATCTGCGCGAGGGCGAAACCGGCGGGTGCCCAGGTTGGGCACTGCGACGTTTCGGCCCAAACTTGCGGGACTTAGCGGCTGGGTCGGCGGCTTGCACTGGGCACGCTCAAACCCCGCTCACTCAGGGACACCTCCATGCAACTCCTCTCCCGCGCCGCTCTGGCGCTGGCGGGCGCGCTCTTCGTCTGCGCGCCGGCCTTCGCAGACACCTGGCACCGCTCTGGGCCCTCCTCGGAGCGCCTCGACATTTCGATCCTCGCCGACGGCTTCGCGGCCGACGAAGAGGACGAGTTCAAGCGCGACGCGCGCAAGGTCTTCGACCAGCTCCGCGGCCTCGAGCCCTTCAATCGATACATGGGCCTGCTCAACGTCCACGTCGGCTTCCGCGCCTCGCGGCGCTCGGGCTTACGCAGCGACAGCGCCTACGGGACCGAGTTCGCCGGCTCGGGCTTCTTCAGCACCCTGCTGCGCGCCCAGCGGATCTCGCTGATCCAGAGCGACGCCGTGCGCGCCGGCGGCGACGCCGACGTGATCCTGGTGCTCGTCAACACCAACCGCCGCGGCGGGACCGCCTACGGCAAGATCTGCTACGCGGCCAGCGGGCACACCGCGACCGCCGTGCACGAGCTCGGCCACTCGCTCGGCGGCCTCGGCGACGAATACGGCTCCTGGAGCGGCACGCCCAAGCTGACCCGCGCCCAATACGACGCGCGCTATCCCAACCTGACCACCCAGTCGAGCCGCGACCGCCTGCCCTGGAAGGACTGGGTCGAGAGCGACACGCGGGTCCCCGCCAGCTTCTTCACCAGCGGGGTCAGCGCTCACAAGGGCGGCGGCGCCTATGCCGACGGCCTCTACCGGCCCGAGCGCGGCTGCCGCATGCGCAACGACCACAACGACTTCTGCAAGGTGTGCCGCCAGCACATCGTGCTCAAGCTGCACCAGGGCTCGCGCGCCGTGAAGCTCGAGCAGAGCGGCGGCCGCGTCCGCGTCGTGAGCCCGCTGGCGGCCGATCGCTGGGCCGCGCGCTGGACCGGCGCCCAGGGCAACGGCCTGGAGGCGATCGCCAGCGGCGGGCGCGTGAGCGTGAGCCTCGAGGACCGCACGCCGTGGGTGCGCGGCTCCTTTCGCTCGACCCTGCGCTACCAGCTGAGCACCACCGCCAGCGGCGGCGGCGGCAGCCCGGCCGACGTGACGCGCACCGGCTCGGTGACCGGCGTCACCAGCCGGCTGCGCGTCCGCGCCGGGTCGAGCACCGGCTCCGCGATCGTGGGCCACCTCGGCCCTGGTGAGCGGGTCCAGGTCGTGGGCGCCGCGGTCGACGGCTTCTACCCGATCGTGTTCAACGGCGGCCGGGGCTTCGTGGGCGAGAACTTCATTCAGCTCGATCCGCTCCTGAGCGGCCGGGTGGTGGGGATCACCAGCCGCCTGCGCGTGCGCTCCGGCCCCAGCACCGCGAGCAGCATTCTGGGCCACCTCGGCCCCAACGAGACCGTCGCGGTCACCGGGCCCGAGGTCGACGGCTTCTACCCGATCGTGTTCAACGGCAGCCAGGGCTACGCCGGCGCCAACTACATCGCCCTCGACACCCGCAGCGGCCTCAGCCGCGCCGTCACGAGGCGCTGAGCGTGCGCGCGCCGATCGCGCTGGTCGCCTGCGCGCTGATCCTCGCGCTGCTCTGCGGCTACGCGGGCCTCGACTTCGAGGCCCCACAGCAGCCCGAGCCCGCGGCGCGGGGCCGGATCGCGCTGGCCGCCAGCGAGGCGCCTGCGCCTCGCCACGAGGTCCGCCCGCTGGAGGGGGCTCCCAGCGAGCCCCCGGCCAAGGCGGCCTCGGCAGAGCGGGAGCCCGCCGAGCTGGAGGCCGTCCAGGATCCCCAGCGAGCGCGCCTCCCCGGCGAACGAGCCCCGCTCTCGGGCGAGGACTGCGACGAGGAGGAGGCCCCCGGGCCCCGCTCCTGGATCCTGCCCCTCCAGCTCGGCTGGGACGG
>CALDQK010000450.1 GCA_937911525.1 uncultured bacterium | reverse complement strand
CTGGCGACGAGCGCCGCCCCGGAGGTCGCGCTCGCGCCCGACGCGCCGAGCGAGCTGCGGACCTTCGCCGAGTGGGAGCGCTGGGTCCTGCTCCAGGCGCTCGAGGCCAGCGACTGGGTCGTGGGCGGGCCGGAGGGAGCCGCCGCCCGCCTCGGGCTGCGGCGCACGACGCTCCAGTCGCGGATCAAGCGGCTCGGGATCGAGCGCCCCTCGCGCGCTCGCTAGCCGATGCGCTCCAGCCGCTCCTGCAGGGCGGTGTAGAAGCGCCCGAGGTGCTCGCCGCGGAAGAACTCGTAGCGAGATCGCCGCGGCCAGCGCTCGAGGTCGATCACTCGCATGGGGCACGTCCTGGCAGAGAGGAAGAAGAAGCTGCCGCTGAGGTGAGAGCTCCAACGCGAGGCGACTAATGAGGAACACAGGAAGCGAGGAAAACAGGAAGAGCGCAAGAGAGCGCAGGGCGACGATCGCTGAGCGAATGCGAGCCCTGTGAGGACTGCTGTCGCTGAGGCGAATGCGCGCCCCCAGGACCGGTCAGCAAGAAGGAGCGACGCCAGGTGGGTCGGCTAGCAAGAAGGAGCGACGCCAGGTCAGCAGGAGCGAGCAACAGGTCGCTCAGCAGGAGGTCGGTCAGCAGGAGCGAGCGACGCCAGCTCGAGGCGCTCTCCACTCGTGCCTCAGAAGCGTCGGCATGCTCTGTCGCTCACTCTTGCTGGGCCTCCTCCTCAGCGGAGCCCCGCTCTCCGAGTGGGCGCGCTGCCGACTCTGGGCCTAGAGACGGGGGTCTGGGGGGTACCGCCCCCGAGAAATCACAGCCCCTGGGCTTCTAGCCACTTCTCGCAGTCGATGGCGGCCTTGCAGCCGGCGCCGGAGGCGGTGATCGCCTGGCGGTAGTGGTCGTCGTGGATGTCGCCGGCCGCGAACACGCCCTCGACTGAGGTCCGGCTCGTGGCGCCGTCGGTCTTGAGGTAGCCCGTGTCGTGCATCTCGATCTGGTCGCCGAAGATCTGACTGTTGGGGCTGTGGCCGATCGCGACGAAGAGCCCGCCGTCGGGGCCGATGTCGAGCGTCTCCTCGACGCCCTCGTCCTCGTTGGTGCCCGCGAGGACGAGCTGCTTGAGGAAGCGCTCGTCGGGGACGATGTCCTTCACGACGCGGTTGAGCTTCCACTCGATCTTCTCGTTGGCCAGCGCGCGCTCGTGCATGATTTTGCTCGAGCGGAACTCGGTGCGGCGGTGGACGACCGTGACCTTGCTCGCGAAGCGGGTCAGGAAGTTTGCCTCCTCCATGGCGGAGTCCCCGCCGCCGACCACGACCACGTGCTTGTCGCGGAAGAAGGCGCCGTCGCAGGTCGCGCAGGTCGTCACGCCGTGGCCGAGGTACTTCTGCTCGGCCTCGAGCCCGAGATACTTCGCCGAGGCGCCGGTGGCGACGATGATCGACTGCGCCTTGATCGTCTCCTGCGTGCCCATCAGCTGGTTCTCGATCTCGAGCGTGAAGGGGCGCTGGCTGAGGTCGGCCTTGGCCACCCGCCCCTGCTTGAAGATCGTCCCGAAGCGCTCGGCCTGCTGCTTGAAGCGCTCCATCAGCTCGGGACCCATGATCCCCTCGGGGAAGCCGGGGAAGTTCTCCACGTCGGTCGTCAGCATCAGCTGGCCGCCCGGGAGGTCCGTCTTCGAGGTGATGTCACCGCCCTCGATGCAGACGGGGTCGAGCTTGGCGCGGGAGGCGTAGATCGCGGCGGTCAGGCCGGCGGGGCCGGAGCCAATGATCGCGACCTTGTGGACGGTGTCGTCGCCAGACATGGGTTCTCTCCTGGGAAGGCGCGGAGTCTATCAACGCGCCCGAGATCCCGGGAGATTCCCGGCATGGAGCCCGGAGAGCGCGCGACTACAGGCCGTAGGCCAGGTCGTCCTCGCCGCCCGGGTGGGTCTCCTCGTCGGGGGCCGTGTGGTCGAACACGCCCGACTCGTCGCGGTCGCGCGCGCTGGGGCGGGCCACGTTCTGGGTCTCGGCGTGAGGTTGCGGGCGGGTGGTCAGGGTCTCGGCCTGGGCCGGCGAGAGGTCCTCGGCGGGGGCGATCTCGGAGTCGAGGTCCTTGAGGTTGCCCATGGTGAAGCGCGAGGTCAGCATCGTGTCCTCCTGGCGCGCCGCCTCGAGCAGGATCCCCTGCAGCGTGTCGCTCAGCACGTTCTCGGGGAGCTCCTCGTCGACCTCGATCAGGAAGCGGAAGCGCCCCTCGTCGCGTGTGATCAGGGCCTGGATCGCCTCCTCTCCGCGCAGCTCTCCGCACTCGCCGTAGTGCGGCTTGCCCGCGCGCACCACCACGACTCCGTCGTCGCCTTCGGTCCCGAACACCTCGAGGGTGCCGGTCCGCTCCTGGACCTCGAGGGTCTGGAGGACCTCGATCAGGGTGAAGCGGCTGAGGTCCCCCGAGAGGGCGCCCTTGTGGTCCACGAGGGTCTTGCCGAGCGCCTCGACGATGTCCTCGCCGACTCCGTTCAGCCGGCGGTAGAGGCAGCGGTAGGGCCCGAAGGAGAGCTCGTCTCCGTCGACGAGGATGCGCGTCGCGACGGGCTTGCCGTTGACCTGCGTCCCGTTGTGCGAGCCGAGGTCCTTGAGCACGGGGTCCGCGCCCTCCCAGTGGATCTCGGCGTGCAGGCGCGAGACGCGCTGGCTGGGGATCCGCAGCTCGCAGTCCGCGCCGCGTCCGAGGCGATAGATCTGGCCGGGCTGAAGCTGGAAGGGCTCGATCCCTGGGCGGATCAGCACGTCGCGCCGCCAGGAGCGCGTCGTGCGGGGCGGGGGGGCCTTGCGCCGACGCGGCTTGGGCTGCTCACGCGGGAGCTCGGCCGTGCACACGCTGCAGCGCACGGCGGCGGGAGAGTTGGCGTTGAACCCGCAGGCAGGGCAGGTGATCACGAGGGCTCCTCTGGGCCAAGTGTGCCGAGTTTTCGAGCCGCTGCAAAGGTTGTCTCCGTTCAAGTTTGGCGAGGGGCTCGGCCGAAGAGAGGGGAAGGACTGTCCAGGAGGCACCCATGAAGCTGAGCAACCGCCGAATCGACCCGCGCACCGACAGCAGCTACTCGCTGCAGAACCTGCTCCGTGTGCGCTCCGAGCGCCACACCCTGGCCCTCGCCCTGCTCCTGACCCCGGACGGGATCCTGATGGCGGGCAACCAGGTCAGCCGCGCGGCCGAGCGCCTCGCCGCCCACACCGCGCGCGAGCTCTTCCTGGACGGGGCCCCCGAGCGCCTCTCGCGCGAGGCCCCTCGCACGGGCGCGCGCCTGGCCGCCCTCCGCTTCCACAGCCGCGGTCGCCCCCTGGCGCTGGCGGTCCTGAGCGAGCAGGGCGCGCTCGCGCTCGAGCAGGTCGAGGACCTGGCCAGCCGCGTGCGCGCGATCCTGCACGAAGCCGATCAGCGCGTCGCCCTCGCCGCCTGAGCGCGGCGGCTCGCTGTCGCCTCGGTAGACGGCTCGCCTCGCTTCGTTTCAGAGTGTCCACCACCAGCTAAAGACTTAGGCCCCCTGCGGGGCCGGTCGCCGGCTTGCACCCTCTGCGCTCCAGAGGAAGGAAGGCTGGCGACGTGCCGCTGCTGCGCTGTATCACCTGTCAGGCCGAGGGCCGCCTCCCCGCGTCCGCCGCCGGCAAGACCGTCCGCTGCCCGCGCTGCGGAACCCGCCAGCGGGTCTCGGGCTCCGACGCCGGTCCCCTCGAGGCGTCCCGCGCGGAGCGCTCCCGCAGCTCCCGCGCGGAGCGGGTCCGCAGCTCCCGCGCGGAGCGGGGCCGCAGCTCCCGCTCGGAGCGGGGCCGCAGCTCCCGCTCGGAGCGCTCCCGCTCGAGCGCGTCGGCGCAAGGGATCCGTCAGTCCTGCGGAGCCTGCGGGGAGGTCTTCCGCGCCCCCAAGGAGCTGGCCGGACGGCGCGTCCGCTGTCCCCAGTGCAAGGAGCCGGTTCGGATCGCAGGAGCGCGGCCCCAGTCGCCCGCCGAGCAGTCGCCCGCCGAGCAGTCGCCCGTCGAGCAGTCGCCCGTCGAGCAGTCGCCCGTCGAGCAGTCGTCCGCCAAGCCGACCTCCAGCTCCAGTCGCCGCAGCCCCGCGCTCGTCACCCGCCGGGGCGGCTTGATCGCGCTCCTGCTCGGCCTGTGCCTCGTGCCCCTCCTCCTCGGCAGCTTTCGCTCGCCCAACGACACGAAGCAGCGCTTCGAACAGACGATCGAGGAGAACAGCGGCTCGCTCGGCCACCTGGGCGAGGACGCCTCGCTGGACGAGGTCCTCGGCGCCCTGCCCGAGCGCAGGATCATGGGCGCCTTCCTGCCGCGCGACACGAGCCTGCACTGGGCCTTCGCGGCCGTGGCGGGCTTCGTGTTCCTCGGGCTCGCGCTGCGCGCCTTCCCCCGCGGCTCGACCACCTTCGAAGAGCTGATCGTGGCCGCCGTGTTCACGGGCACCTTCGGGATCTTCCTCCTGCTGACGCTCCAGGTCCTGGCCGCAGTGGTCACCGCCTTCAGCGGCTTCAGCACCAGCTCGCTGGCGATCCTCGTCTACGTGGTCAACTTCGTCGGCTACTGCTACCAGCTCGCCCTCGACCCGGCGGCCGGCGCCTTCGACAGCACCATGGGCTACATCTTCTCGGTCGGCCTCTGCGAGGAGCTCTGCAAGGCGCTCCCGATCGTGTGGCTCGTCCGCAAGGCCGAGCGTCCGCTGGGTTGGCGTGACCTGTGCCTGATCGGCCTGGCCTCCGGCGTCGGCTTCGGCGTCTCGGAGGGGATCCACTACTCGACGGAGTACTACAACGGGATCCACTACGGCTCGATCTACGTGATCCGCTTCGTGTCCTGCGTCGCGCTGCACGCGACCTGGGCAGCCACGATCGGCCTGCTGCTCTCGGCGACCCAGCACCAGCTGCGCCCGGGGCGCTCGCCGCTCCAGCTGGTCGGCGCGCTCTGCGCCGCGATCTGGGCGCCCATGGTCCTGCACGGGCTCTACGACGCGGCGCTCAAGCTCGAGCTCCGCTGGCTGGCCCTGCTCTGCGCCCTGGTCAGCGTGCTCTACCTCGGCTGGCTGATCGTCTCGGCCGAGCAGGGCCGCGGCGTGGCGAAGGTGCTGGCCAAGGTCCAGACGGCTTGAGGAGGCAAGTCGTGCCCGTGCCCGTCCGTGCCCGAAAGGAAGAGCAGAAGGAGCTGTCGCAACCAGCGAAAGCTCCTTCGCGTTCCTGAGCTGGAACGGGGAAAACTCGAAAACTGGAAAGCGCGGTGGCTGCTCGGCGGAGCTGCCTTCTTCGAGTCTTCCAGTTTTCACCGTTCATTGTCTCGATAGAGAGGGAGCTGTCGCTCTTGCGGC